>OMSN01000194.1 GCA_900313765.1 uncultured Eubacteriales bacterium | reverse complement strand
GAGTGACTGCTATGCGTTTTAGAGTGCCCAAGCTCAGCAGAAAGGCTGTGCGGTGTTTTGCGCTGATTGCCTTATCCTTCTTCCTGACTTCGTCAGGTTATCTGTCATGGCTGTACCATCTGATGTCGATGGTTTCCCACGGCTGCTCTGACCTTCTGAGCATGTCTGCCGGATATGCTGCCCAGGCTGCCGGCATCCTTCTGCTGAGTATACTCATCCGCAAAGACGCGGGACTGATCAACGGAAAACTGTATGGCGGCATGCTGGGTGCTTTTATCGCATGCCTGATCCCTTCCATGCTCAGTGCCCACGCGGCGGGCACCATAGTATTCGGGATCCTTCTGAATGTGTGCTGCGGTCTGATCGCAGGCTATTATCTCTATGTGCTGAGTCTGTACGCAGACGCGTCCTGTCAGGGGCGTGTATTCGGCTACGGATATGCAGCAGCAGCCCTGCTCACCTGGCTCTTCTCCATAACAGGAGGCGGCGGCTTCCTTCGCTCGGGTTACTCTCTTCTCCTCTATATTCCGACTGCTCTGGCATGTGCATATCTTGGCTTTCTTCCGGTCCGGGACACCGGAAAGGAAGGCGGAAAAGCAGCCGGTCAGAAGACTGGCCGGAATGCAGGAATCAGGCCGGTGAACAGGCTGACATCACGGTCACTGGCACTTATCGGCTGTACGCTTTTCCTGATCTGTCTGGTCAAGAATCTCGGCTTTGGTTTTCCGTCTGCGGACGTGCATTCCGGTATCAGTATCGAACTGTCCCGCCTGGTCTATGCCGCAGGGCTGATCGCAGCCGGACATGTAAACGACAGAAGCAGGAAGGGGGGTGCGGTCTGCACTCTCATTGCGCTGATCACGCCTTTCATCATGCTGACCCTGGAAGGAGAATCCGTACCTCACATTATCCTGTGGAATCTGGACTACCTGATCTATGGATTCTTCTCTGTATACAGAGTCCTTCTGTTCACCGACCTGGCCGGAAGCCAGGACATGCCCTTCCTTGCACCGCTCGGCCTTGCGATCGGACGCATGGGAGAAGCCTCCGGCAATCTCACGGAGCTTCTGCTTCGCGGCCATACAACCGTTCTGGTGCTTCTGGCAGCCTGCCTGTTTGCCGTGACTGTAGTCCTCTTCATCCGCATGTATCAGGATCTGTATATCCCCTTTGCCGTTCAGAAGAAAACAGACCGGGAGATCTTTGAACATTTTGCGGTGCGCCATGATCTGTCGGTCAGGGAGAAGGAAGTTCTCCGTTACCTGCTCGATGGCTATACCAATGCAGAGATCGCCGGCAAGCTGTTCGTATCAGAGAGCACTGTCAAGTTCCATGTGCACAACCTGCTGCAGAAGACCGGATGTTCCGGCCGAGCGCAGCTTCGGTCTGCTTATCTGGAGCAAAAATGATCCCGGGTTATGTAGCTGACTATTGATTTAGAAGTCGAATTCATGTACACTTCAACTAACTCAAGTAATTGATAACAAATTTTCATTAAGCACCATTGAGGTTTGTATATGACAATCAGAGATCTGAATCCCGGCGAGAGTGCCGTAGTCACAGCCGTAGGCGGCGAAGGGGCGCTGCGGCAGCATTTTCTGGATATGGGTGTAATCCCCGGTGCTTTTGTGACACTGGTCAAACTGGCTCCCATGGGAGATCCCATGGAGCTTCGCATTCATGGCTATGAACTGACACTGCGCCTTGCGGATGCCCAGAAGATTGATGTGGAAAGGGCTGAGGAACCTGCCGCTGACGTTGTGTCCGAACCTCCCCGCAGGAGAAAGAAAACCGCACATCCCGGCCTTGGTGAGGAAGGAAAGTTCCATCCGAAGGGAAGCGGCAACCCTCTGCCGGAAGGAACGCTGCTGACGTTTGCGCTGGTGGGCAACCAGAACAGCGGCAAGACAACACTGTTCAATCAGCTGACCGGTTCGAATCAGCATGTCGGAAACTTCCCGGGCGTTACGGTCGACCGCAAGGATGGCGTGATCCGCGGTCATTCCAATACTTCCATAACCGACCTGCCGGGTATCTATTCCATGTCTCCCTACTCCAGTGAGGAACTGGTATCCAGAGATTTTGTCCTGCAGCAGAAGCCGAAAGCCATCATCAATATCGTGGATGCCACCAATATTGAGCGCAATCTCTATCTGACGATGCAGCTTCTGGAGATGGGGATTCCGACCGTACTTGCACTGAATATGATGGACGAGGTCAGAGGAAACGGCGGGTCCGTCGATATCAACCGGATGGAGGATATGCTGGGCATTCCCGTAGTTCCGATCTCAGCCGCCAAGAATCAGGGTGTGGATGAGCTGGTGCGCCATGCGGTCCATATCGCGAAATACCAGGAGAAACCGGGACGTCAGGACTTCTGTGACTCCTCGGATCACGGCGGAGCTGTACACCGCTGCCTGCATGCGATCGCGCACCTGATCGAGGATCACGCCGAACAGACAGGTCTTCCTGTGCGGTTTGCCGCCAGTAAACTGATCGAGGGAGATGAACGGATCATGGACCAGCTGGGACTGGACATGAACGAGCGCGAGACGCTGGAGCACATCGTACTGCAGCTGGAGAAAGAGAGGGGGCTCGACCGCAGCGCGGCGATCGCGGATATGCGGTTTGAGTTCATTTCAAAAGTATGCAGTCAGTGTGTCACCAAGCCCAGAGAGAGCAAGGAGCATATGCGCAGTCAGAAGCTTGACCGTGTTCTGACCGGAAAATTCACTGCTCTTCCCGTCTTCATCGGAATCATGGCGCTGGTGTTCTATCTGACATTTGTTGTGATCGGTGCATGGCTGCAGGATCTTCTGGCTGCCGGCATCGGGTGGCTCACCGGCACTGTTGACGCCGCTCTTACTGCAGCACAGGTCAATGAAGCCATCCATGGCGTGATCATCAAGGGAATCTTCGAAGGCGTGGGCAGTGTACTCAGTTTCCTGCCTATCATCGTAACCATGTTCTTCTTCCTGTCCCTGCTCGAGGACAGCGGATATATTGCCCGGGTTGCCTTCTTTATGGACAAGCTGCTGCGCAGGCTCGGTCTCTCCGGCCGGAGTATCGTTCCGATGCTGATCGGTTTCGGATGCACGGTGCCGGCTGTCATGTCCACACGTACACTTCCCAGTGAGCGTGACCGTAAGATGACCATCCTGCTGACACCGTTTATGAGCTGTACTGCCAAGCTTCCCATATACGCCTTCTTTGTGAAAGCATTCTTCCCGAAGATCGGCTGGCTGGTCATGACCGGCCTGTATGTACTCGGGATCGTAGCCGGGATCCTGATCGCGCTGCTCTTCCGGCGTACCCTGTTCAAGGGGGAGGCAGTTCCGTTTGTAATGGAGCTTCCCAATTACCGTCTGCCCAGCCCGCGCAATGTCCTGCAGCTGCTCTGGGAAAAGGCGAAAGACTTCCTGCAGAGAGCATTTTCCGTAATCCTGGTTGCTACCATTGTAGTCTGGTTCCTGCAGAGCTTTGATTTTGAACTGAACCTTGTTACGAATTCCAGAGAAAGTATCCTGGCGGTGATCTCCGGCTTCCTGGTACCGCTGTTCAGACCCGCAGGCCTTGGAG
>OMSN01000034.1 GCA_900313765.1 uncultured Eubacteriales bacterium | reverse complement strand
GAATATCGGACTTGGTTCCAACGCAGGAATCTATTCGGAGAACGGCGGTCCGTTCTTCGCAATGAGAGACTTCTTCGGCGCTCTGACGCCTGCACTTGCCAGAGACTCTATGGGAAGCGGCTATACAGTGATGGTTCTGTATGTCATTACCATGTTTGCAGGATTGTTTGTTATCCTGTATCTGGAGCATAGAGGAGTCAAGGCCGCGGTTCTTGCCGGAATGGTCTGTTCTTCCCTGATCTACTGGGCGGGTGAGGCAATCTTCCTTAAGGTCAATCCGTTTGAACCACTGAAGACAGCATCTTTCATTCCCCCTGTGAAAGACATGATGGAACTGACACTGTTCAGGTTTGATTTCCATGATTTCTTTGCAGTCGGAACCTTCACAGCTGTAACATTGATCATCACCTTCTGCATGATTGATATGTTTGATACCATCGGCACTTTGGTTGGAACAGCAAGCCGTGCCGGAATGGTAGATGATGACGGTAATATGCCGAAGATGAAGGAAGCGCTTCTGTCGGATGCAGTCGGAACGATTGCAGGCTCCCTGACCGGAACCTCTACAGTCACAACATTCGTAGAATCCGCATCCGGTGTTGAAGCAGGCGGAAGAACCGGACTTGCAGCTCTGACAGCAGGCATTCTGTTCCTGGGATGCATGTTCATCGCTCCGCTGGCAGCACTGATCCCGGCACCGGCAACATCAGCAGCTCTGATCTATGTCGGCATCCTGATGCTCGCAGGCCTGAAGAAGATCGACTGGGACGATATCTCACAGATGGTTCCTGTAGCTCTGATGCTGATCGCAATGCCGATCTCCGGATCCATCGGCCATGGCATTGGCCTCGGAATGATTTCCTACACTGGAATCCGTGTTCTGCAGGGAAGAGGGAAAGAGGTATCACTGCTTACCTATATAATCTCCATCCTGTTCTTGATCAAGTTCTTCGTGATCGTCTGACAGAATGATCGCAATATAATATGCTTTATACAGCCGGCAGTTTTTCTGCCGGCTGATTTTTGGCTTTATGGCAGGGCGAATGGCCCTGCTTTTTTTATTGAAAACGATTACGTTGTCTGTTGATTTTCAGGTAGGCTAATAGTATTATTGTTAGGAAAGGCTAACGCAACAATCGGGATGGCACAGCGCGCAGATGCGGCAGATCTGGTTTTATGGAAGAGGAATCATCATGAATGAAAATGAGATCGTCAGTTTTGAAAACGTTGTCAAAGTGTACGGGCAGGGAGAAGGACAGCAGACAGCAGCAGATCATGTCAGTTTCTCTATAGACCGTGGTGAGTTTGTTGTGATCCTGGGACAGTCCGGAGCCGGTAAGTCCACCGTTCTGAATATGCTTGGAGGGATGGACCGGCCGACACAGGGAAAGATCGTTGTGAATGGTATGGATATCAGTGCCATGACGGATAAGGAATTGTCAAAATACAGAGCAGATACCATCGGATTCATCTTCCAGTTCTACAATCTTCTTCCGACACTCACAGCTTATGAGAATGTTGCGCTGACCAGGGATATCATCCCGGATGCCCTGGACCCGGAAGAGATGCTGAAGAAGGTGGGACTGTATGAGTACCGCAATAAGTTCCCGTCCCAGCTCTCCGGCGGGGAGCAGCAGAGGATCTCCATCGCGCGGGCTCTGGCCAAGAATCCCCCGATCCTGCTTGGCGATGAACCTACAGGGGCGCTGGACTCGGAGACAGGTCTGCTTGTTCTCCAGCTTCTGTCTGATATATGTCATGAGCGCAGGAGCACAGTGATCATCGTGACGCACAACGCGGATATCGCGCGCTGCGCGGATAAGGTGATACGGATGCGCAACGGGAAGATCCGCGAGATCCGTATCAACGAAGATCCGATTCCGGTATCTGAGATCGCATGGTGAATGGACAACACGGCAAAGGACACCGAACCTTAAGAGGGAACCTGGGATGCTTAGAAGAAAAATGAGAAGGGAACTGCTGAAGAACTTTGGGCAGTATTTTTCCCTGTTTATACTGATCCTGCTGGCAGTCATGGTCTATGCGGGATTCGCGGCTGACCCGATCGGGGGAAGAATCGCGCGGGACTCATTTCACAGAGAGTCGAATCTGGCCTCCGCATGGCTGTACGGGGAAGGATTCACACAGGAGAATCTGGAAGCAGTGAGAGCTCTTCCCTATGTGGAGAGCGCGCAGCTTCGAACGTCTGTGACAGGAAGCGCGCCGGATCAGGCAGACGCACAGATCGATCTGTATCTGGAGACGGAGAATCTGGTCAATAAACCTGTCACGGAGGAAGGGGTTGATTTTGACCCGTCTGACCCGGACGGGTTCTGGCTGTGCAGGACATTTGCCAGGGAATGGGATATTCATATCGGGGACGACTTCACTGTTTCCTGTGACGGAATACAGGTCACAAAGCAGGTGAAGGGAATCGTAGTCTCGCCGGAATATGAATACATGTGCGCATCAACGGATGTGGACACGAATTATAAGAACATAGGCTATGTCTACATGGACTATGAAGGATTCCCGGTACGGGATTTCATGGTTCACATGATTGAGACTGGAAAGATCAGTGCGAAGGAGATTGAGAAACATCTGGACGACTACGAAGATCTGCTCGAGACGCCCGAAGGGATGATCGTGAAGGCAGCCCTGTCCATGGGCACTGCTTCTGATTCCATACTCCTAACGTTTGCAAAAACTGTTGATGAGAAGCAGCTGTTTGATATACTGCCGTATACGCAGCTGATCCTCCGCGCGCAGGAAGGCACACCCATCCTGGAGAAAGAGACAGAGATCGCGAAAGCAGTCAATGACAATTATGCGGTTATGATCGATGAACACTCCATCGATGGTATAGAGCGTCTTACAGCAGAGCTTGCACAGCATGAAGGGTTCTCCTATGTTTTTATGGCAGTTTTCCTTGCGATTGCTGTTCTGATCATCATGACGGGAACAAGCCGCATGGTAGAGCAGCAGCGTACGCAGATCGGGACGCTCAATGCCATCGGTATGGACCGCGGCAAGATCACCCGCCATTACCTGAGCTACAGTCTGGTCACTGCTTGTGCAGGGAGTATTGCCGGATTGCTTCTGGGGTATTTCTGGGTGGGCAACTGGATCGTCAGTCTGTTCAGTACTTACTATACGGTTCCGGGCTGGACGGCAGGTGCTGACTGGACATTCCTTGCAATCCCTCTGGTCATTATCGGAGTCTGCGTGCTGTCCGCATGGTTCAGCTGCCGTAAACTCTTGAGAGTTGCGCCTTCGGAGGCGCTTCGGCCCTCTCCGCCAAAGAAGGGACAGCACATTCTGTTTGAGAAGCTGCCTTTCTGGAACAGACTGGGATTCCGCTCCAGATACAATCTGAGAGATATCTCCAGATATAAGCTGAGAGCTGTCATGTGTGTGCTCGGTACCATGACAGGCATGTTCCTTCTCACCGGCACCATAGGTGCACTGGGCATGATGGATGATATGTACGGGTGGTACTTTGAACGGATCCAGAACTTTCAGTATGAAGCGATGCTGGAAGCGGATATGAGTGTGGAGAAGACAGACCGGCTGAGAGCGGATACGGACGGAGAACTGGTCATGCAGACCGGGATTGAAGTTGCCACCCATGAGCATGCGGTCAACGCAGAGAAATCCACCCAGGTCATGACTGTCATAGAAGGACGGGGCCTCTACAATATCACTGACCCCGGAACGAATGTGATATTGCTTCCGGAAGGGACTGTTGCAGTGACAAGGCGTCTTGCGAAGAAGATGGGGCTCTCGGTCGGGGATACGATCTGGTGGCACATCTATGAGCAAAATGACTGGCATGAGTCGAAGATCGGTGCCATCAACCGCACGCCTGTCGTATCCGGCATCACGATGCTGCGGTCAGACTTCGAGGCGGAAGGCTGTGAATATGCACCGACTCTGCTGTGCACCGACACAGCCCTGACAGGGGATGAGGCGGATGGAATCGCTGCGGTCTACCGAGTGGAAGAACTGAGGGCGGCATTCGAGGAGACCATGTCGATTGTCTGGGTCCTGATCGTGGTGATGGTGATCTTCGCTGTGATCCTCATCGTAGCCGTGCTGTACAATTCCGGATCGCTGTCCTTTCATGAGAGAATCCGGGAACTGGCGACGCTCAGGGTACTTGGCCTGTCAGACAGCAAGATCCGATCCCTTCTGACGATCCAGAATCTATGGCTGTCCATCACAGGCATCATCCTGGGAGCACCGCTGGCAACACCGCTACTGGAAGCTATGATGAACAGCAACGGGGAGAACTTCGATATGATCGCGGTTCTCAGGCTGTCGGACTATCTGCTGGGTGGCGCCTTTGTGCTTGTCCTGTCTGTACTGGTCAGTTTCCTGTTCAGCGGCAGGATCCGGAAACTGGATATGGTCGGTACACTCAAGGGGGCGGAGTGATTAATGAGCGTATCTGCTGGTTGATTCAGTCAACCGCGGATACGCTCTTTTTGCTTTCTTATTTCATACGAATTCGGTTGCAAATAAATCTGCCTGACGATATAGTAAACGGATAGCGCGCTTTACGGAGAGCGTGCCGGTTTGGATTGAACGTACAGGAACAGAAGGTGTCATGAGCAGAGAAGATACAGCAGCCATCAATTGGAAAGCATTCTATTACAGACTCTATGTGCTGGCAGCACCCATCGCGTTCCAGAGTCTGATGCTGGCTTCGGTGGCGGCAGGGGACGCCCTCATGCTTGGCCGGGTCGCCCAGAATGAGATGACGGCGGTCTCTCTTGCGACGCAGATTCAGTTTGTGCAGAATATGTTCATTTCCGCCATCGCAGCTGCCGGAGCGATTCTGGGTGCGCAGTACTATGGAAAGGGAGACAGGAAGACTATACAGGAACTGTTCAACCTAATGCTTCGTTTTTCCCTGACGCTGTCTGTGCTGTTTTTTGCGGCCTGCGAGCTGGCTCCGGGTCTTCTGATGCATATTTTTACACATGATCCGGAGCTGATCCGGATTGGAAGTGCTTACCTTCGGATCGCCGGATGGTCGTACCTGCTGACCGGGATCTCCCAGTCCTATCTGACTGTGATGAAGGTCACGGATCATGTGATGCCCACCGCATGGATCAGTTCAGCGGCAGTGGTGGCGAACATCCTGCTCAATGCGGTCTTCATATTCGGATATCTGGGAGCGCCGGCCATGCAGTCCCGCGGAGCAGCCCTGGCAACCACGCTGGCCAGGATCCTGGAACTGACGCTGTGCCTCGTGGTCTCCTCGGGTGAGAACTATGTGAGACCGGCCTGGAGACGGATGCTCAGCTGGAACAGGGACCTGACAAAGGACTTTGCGAGACAGTGTTTTCCGCTGCTGGGCGGATCCCTTCTGTGGGGAGTCGGTTTTACATCCTATACGGCAATCATGGGGCACCTGGGGGCGGATGCGGCAGCTGCCAATTCAGTATCGGCAGTAGTGCGTGATCTGGTCTGCTGTGTCTGCAACGGTATTGCCAGTGCGGCCGGAATCATGGTCGGAAATGAACTTGGCGCAGGCAATCTTGAGAAGGGCAGACTGTACGGCATCCGTCTGAAGAACATCTCCTGGCTGATCGGTTTTGGCTCTACAGCCCTGATCCTTGCCCTGACACCGCTGATCGTGCGGATGGTGATCCTGACCGATAAGGCACACAGCTATCTGACAGGGATGATGGTCATCATGGCGGTTTATATGATCGGCAGATGTGTCAATACGGTTACGATCAACGGAGTGATCGACGGTGGAGGAGATACGCTGTTTGACATGTACAGTCTTGCGGTCAGTATGTGGGGGATCGCGATCCCGCTGGCCATTCTGGGCGCCTTTGTATTCCACTGGCCGGTCCTGGCGGTCTATTCCTGCACCTGCCTGGATGAAGTCGGCAAGATCCCCTGGGTCATGCATCATTTCCGGAAATACAAATGGGTGCAGAATCTGACAAGATAAAGAGAGAGGCGTGGAAACAGGTCCCGGAGATCTGGAAGACTGAGTTGAGAGAAAACAGTATGAAAATACGAAGTAATAAGTACATAGGTGACAGGGCATTTTACAGAACGCTTATGACTGTGGCAGTGCCGATCATGATCCAGAACGGAATCACCAACTTTGTCGGCCTTCTGGATAATATCATGATCGGACGGGTGGGTACCGAGCAGATGTCCGGCGTGGCCATCGTCAACCAGATCATGTTCATCTATTTCCTGTGTCTGTTTGGCGGACTGTCCGGGGCAGGCATCTTCACCGCGCAGTATTACGGGTACAAGGATGACGAAGGGATCCGCCATACATTCCGCTATAAACTGTGGCTGGGACTGGCTGTCACGGCAATTGCCATGGCGATTATGTTTTTCTTTGGAAAAGATCTGATCAGCATGTTCCTGAATGAAAGTGAAGGCGGCGGAGACCTGCAGGCAACGCTGCGCTATGGCATGGGGTACATGCATCTTATTTTCCTGGGGATGCCGGTTCTGTTTGTCAGCATCGTCTATTCCAGCACCCTGAGAGAGTGCGGCGAGACGCTGGTGCCCATGAAAGCCGGCATGGCAGCGGTCTTTGTCAACCTGGTATTCAACTATCTGCTGATCTACGGCAAGTTCGGATTCCCGAAGCTGGGCGTATACGGCGCGGCTCTCGCAACCGACCTGTCCAGAGTGGTGGAGTGTGCCATTATTGTCATCTGGCTGCACAGGCACAGCGCATCCCATACCTATATCAGGGGTGTCTATAAGACGATGAAGGTGCCGCTGTCAGTTGTGAAGAAGTTCTTCATCACCGGAGCGCCGCTCCTGATTAATGAGACACTCTGGTCGGTGGGCATCTTCCTGCAGAACCAGGCCTACTCCCTGCGCGGCCTGAATGCAGTCGCAGGGCAGAGTATCGCCAACACCATCAATAACGTGTTCAATATCTCTTTCATCGCCATGGGAGACGCGGTGGCGATCATTGTAGGTCAGCTTCTGGGTGCAGGCCGGATGAAAGAGGCAAAGAAGACGGATACATGGATCATCTCTGCATCCGTGATGATGGGCATAATGATCACGATTGCCATGACCTGCACAGCCCCGCTGTTTCCGAGACTCTACAATACCAATGAGGAAGCACGCCATCTGGCAACGCTGTTCCTGATCGTGCAGGCAATTGCCGCTCCCAAGGATGCATTTCTGCATACATCCTATTTCACACTGCGCTCAGGGGGCAAAACGATCATTACATTTTTCTTCGACAGTTTCTTTATGTGTGTGGTCAGCGTGCCGACGGCATTCATTCTCAGCCGTTATACGAATCTGAGTGTGATTGTGATCTTTGCAGCCGTGCACAGCATGGATCTTATCAAATGCGTGATTGGTTACGTTCTGGTCAGGAAAAATGTATGGATGAAAAACATAGTAGTAGATTGATTCTCTCCGGTCCGTTTGCATATTCGGACCGGTTTTTTTCTGTCTGCTGTCGGTATCCGGAATATGCTATACTGAAACCGTAATACCTTTCTGAATGATGCAGCTGAAAAACAGGAGGATATGGACATGAATAGGAAAACCAAAAGGCATTCATTATTGCTGATAACTGTTTTGCTGATCTTTTGTTTCCTGCCGGTGACAGTGATGAGAACCGAGGCCGCAAATACCGGATATTGCGGTTCTAACTGCAAATGGACTGTTGACGGATCAACAATCACGTTCTCACAAAAAACGTTTTTCCAGGGTAATTCGAAAACCGGAGCCATTGATACATCTGATCTGACTTCTGCAGAGAGAACAGGTATCACGAAAGCTGTTTTCGGTACCGCAATAGTCGAAATCGGGCAGAACACACTGGAAGGATTCAGCAATATAAAGACTGTGGAGATAACCAGTGCAGTCTGCAATACAATTGGAAAAGAAGTCTTTTATAATCTTGCGAAGCTGGAGAAGGTGGACATGGGGAAAAGCCTGGTTTCCATAGGCGAGCAGGCTTTCAGACTGTGCACCAGTCTGAAGACCATTACATTCCCCGATACGGTTACGACAATAGAAAAGGGTGCATTCTGGTCTTCCGGCCTGGAGGAGGCTAAACTGCCGGCTAATTTGGTATCCCTTGGAGAGAGCGCATTTCAGGCATGCAAAAGCCTGAAGAGCGTTAAGATATCCGGGAAACTGAAAACAATTCCGAAGCAATGTTTCTATTCCTGTGATCGTTTGCTGACTGTGGATATAGCTGAAGGAGTGGAGACAATAGATACAAGTGCTTTTCAATTCTGCAGTGGTCTCTATTCTGTCGGCATACCATCTACCGTCGTTTCAATTGGGAATGCAGTTTTTAGTGGCTGTACAAAACTGGGGGGACTGGACCTGAGTCATGTAACGTCACTTGGCCGCTATTCGGTAGCAGACTGCCTTGGGATTGGAGAAATCAGACTTTCAAATGTGTTGAAGAATGTGGATAACCAGGCGTTTCTCAATAACTACACGAATAAGAAAGTGATCTTTGACGGAACCCGGGAGGAGTTCGCAAAGATCGCCAACAAGGAAGAGTTGAAGAATACAGATCTTCTGACGGGAACCGTAGAGTACCTGCAGTCTTCCTCTAACCTTCCGACGGTTGAGGACATTGAGAAGAGGATAAAAACACTTTCAGGGAAAGCTGAGGTTCCCGGTGCATCTTTCAGTACCCTGAGGGCAAGAGCAAGCCGGGCGTACAAGAAGAGGATCCAGTTAAAATGGAAAGCGGTTCTTGGCGCGTCCGGTTATATTATCTACGGCGCAGAGAGAAAAGAGGCGCTGGTTAAACTGGAAACCATAAAGAATGCGGGTACCACAACCTATACACATAACTATCTGAAACCAAACAAATACTACAGATATGTAGTAGTTGCATATCAGAATGTGGGATCAGGAAAGGAAGACCTACGGGTACTGTCCTGTTCACCTGTAATCATCGCCGCCACACTTGGAGGGAAATACCGTAATACGCAGGCTGTAACACTCTCATCCAAAAAGATTTCCCTGAAAAAAGGGAAAAAGCAGAAACTTGGTGCTGCATTGGTATCGAAGGCGAGTATCGGAAAGAAGTACAGAACTTTCTTGAAGATGCGCTATGAGAGTTCAGACCCGGCCGTGGCAACAGTGAGCCGCAACGGAAGGATCAAAGCTGTGAGTAAAGGGACCTGTTACGTGTTTGCGTATGCGCAGGACGGTATTTTTAAAAGGATCAAAGTGACCGTGCAATAGCACCTGCGGTTTGCGGTTGCTTTTTCAGATTCGATGTGTGTATAATGATTTGCAGTTTATTTAAGAAAGCACAGGACAGAATGGAACCGGACCGGCACAGACCTGCCGGATTCGGGCGAGACGAGGGAACAGGACAATGGATGAGATGTACGTTGCACTGCTGGGACTGGGAACAGTCGGGACCGGCGTGTACAAAGTCATGAAGACACAGGAATCCCAGATGCAGCAGAAGCTGAACACAGTACTTCGCATCGGCAGGATCCTGGTTCGTGATCCGAAGAAGCATGAAGGTGAGGTGGACGATCCGTCAGTTCTGACCAGTTCCTATGAGGATATCATATCCGATCCCAGGATCCGCATCGTGATCGAGGTGATGGGTGGTATCGAGCCTGCCTATACGTATATCCGTGATGCTCTGGAAGCGGGTAAGAGTGTAGTTACGGCCAATAAGGACCTGATCGCAGAGCGTGGCGGTGAACTGATGGCGATCGCGGAAGAAAACCGTGTGGATCTGCGCTTCGAGGCGTCTGTTGCCGGCGGCATCCCGATCATCAGTCCGCTCAAGAACAGTCTGGCTGCCAACGAGATCAGCCAGGTCATGGGTATCGTAAACGGAACCACGAACTACATCCTTACAAAGATGACGGAAGTGGGGATGGATTATAAGGAAGCTCTGCAGGAGGCGACGGACCTGGGATACGCGGAGGCAGATCCTACAGCAGATGTGGAAGGATATGACGCAGGGCGCAAGATCGCGATCATGGCTTCCATCGCATTTCACTCCAGAGTGACTTTCCGTGACGTGTATACAGAAGGAATCACGAAGATCACATCCAAAGATATCGGCTATGCCAAGACTCTGGGCTGGGTGATCAAACTGATCGCGCTGGCGCGCAATACAGACAACGGAATCGAGGCACGGGTACATCCGATGCTGATCCCGGAGGACCATCCGCTTGCAACGGTGGGCGGATCCTACAATGCAGTCTATGTCGTAGGGGATGCGGTTGAGGACGTCATGTTCTACGGCCGCGGAGCTGGCGAGATGCCGACTGCCAGTGCAGTGATGGGGGATGTCTTCTCGGTTGCCCGCCATACTGTGTATGATTCGCAGGGATCTACCAGAGATAATGTATACAGGAAGATTCCGATCAAGCGTATGGACAACATCCGCTCCAGTTATTTCCTGCGGATGGAAGTCGAGGACAAGCCCGGCGTGCTGGCAACTATTGCCAGTGTCTTCGGCAACAATTCGGTATCGATCGAGCAGGTGATTCAGAAAAATAAGATCGGTACCAACGCGGAACTGGTTATCATCACCAGTGAAGTAAAGGAACGACACATCCGGGATGCACTGCTGATCCTGAATTCCAGCAGTGTCGTGAAGGAAGTTGCAACATTGATCCGAGTCTATGGATGAAAACAGGAAGATGAAGTGATCACTCAAACAGAGGGAGAGGAGAACAAGATGAGCAAGAGACCTACCGTATTAATGATCCTGGATGGCTATGGACTGAACCCGAGACAGGACCACAATGCAGTTGCACTGGCCCAGACACCGGTCATGGACCGCTTGATGAAGGAATGCCCGTTTGTACAGGGACAGGCCAGCGGACTTTATGTCGGCCTTCCGGACGGCCAGATGGGAAACTCTGAGGTCGGTCACCTGAACATGGGTGCAGGACGTATCGTTTATCAGGATCTGACCCGTATCACCAAGGCGATCCAGGATGGCGATTTCTTTGAAAATGAAGTTCTCGTGAAGGCTATGGAGAACGTCAAGAAGAACGGCAGCCAGCTGCACATGTACGGACT
>OMSN01000191.1 GCA_900313765.1 uncultured Eubacteriales bacterium | reverse complement strand
GTAACGAATCTGTCTGTTCTGGAGCAGGCAGAGTCTGCCATTGAACAGGCAGAAACAGATGCCGCCAATCAGGCAGCAGCCGATGCCGTGATCAATCAGATCGCTGCACTGCCATCGCAGATAACGCTTGCCGACAAGGATGCAGTCGAAGCAGCGCGTGCAGATGCGCAGAAGAACCTCGTAACGAATCTGTCTGTTCTGGAGCAGGCAGAGTCTGCCATTGAACAGGCAGAAACAGATGCCGCCAATCAGGCAGCAGCAGATGTTGTGATCGCACAGATCAATGCATTGCCATCGCCGGTAACGCTGGCTGACAAGGAAACTGTTGAGGCGGCAAGAGCAGCCTATGATGCGTTGACAGATGCGCAGAAGAACCTCGTAACGAATCTGTCTGTTCTGGAGCAGGCAGAGTCTGCCATTGAACAGGCAGAAACAGATGCCGTCAATCAGGCAGCGGCCGATGCCGTTATCAATCAGATTGCCGCACTGCCATCGCAGATAACCCTTGCTGACAAGGATGAAGTCGAGGCAGCGCGTGCGGCCTATGAAGCGCTGACAGAAGAACAGAAAGCACTTGTGAGGAATCTGTTCGTTCTGGAAGCGACAGAAACTGCCCTCCAGAAAGCGATCGATAAGGAACAGAGTTCCACGGAGAAGGAAACAGAGCATCATGGCTCCGATGAACGCAGATATCCCGGAACCAATCCAAAGCCAAATGTGACTTACAGTGTTCCTCTGAAGACGAAACAGAAGACGAAGAAACTGATGGTGACGGGCCTTGCGGGTGGTGACAAGGTTATATCCTGGCAGTCTTCCAACAAGAAGAGGGCGAAGGTCACAGGAAAGCCGGATGGGACATGTACCATTAAAGCCGGAAAGAAAACAGGCAAGGTAAGTATCACAGCTGTGACTGCCAGCGGAAGAAAGGTAATCTTCAAACTTCGGGTTCGCAATAATAAAGTCAAGACGAAGAAGCTTGAAACACAGACACCGACCATAACCATCCGTGCAGGAGAGCAGGTCCGTCTGGAGACAGAACGCAATCCGATCACTTCCATTGAGAAGAAGACATACAGCTCAAAGAATAAAGGTATTGTGACGGTGACGAAAAAGGGAGTGATCAAGGGAATAGCACCCGGAACGACTAAGATTACAGTGCGCTGCGGTAAAGCGAAACTACGCATTCGGGTCATCGTGAACTGACACTTATTCTTTCTTTCACAGAAGGTTTGTTTTATAATCATATTATTACAAAGACGTGGAGGTCCTTATGACAATTAGTAAAGAATGGGATGCTGTTTTCACGAAGAGACTTGAGAAAAATTACGACGAATTGAAATGGCTTTATACCGAGCTTTATTATGGCCATGAAGGAGCTTTTGACTATTTTCTTTCCATGCTTTTCCGCAATTATTCGGAGAGAAAGCAGGAACTGAAGGATATCGATCAGAAGAGGGAAGAGAATCCGGACTGGTACAGGGAAGATGAACTGACCGGCATGCTTATGTATACTCAGTGCTTTGCCAATGATCTGAAAGGGGTCAAGAAGCATCTGAATTATATCCAGGAATGCGGCGTCAACTATCTTCACCTGATGCCGCTTCTGCAGAGTCCGGCAGGAAGAAGTGACGGCGGTTATGCGGTCTCTGACTTCCGCAGTGTGGAGCCTGCCCTGGGAACCATGAAGGATCTGGAGGCGCTGGCTGATGCCTGTCATGAGAAGAACATGAGCGTCTGCCTGGACTTCGTCATGAATCACACCAGTGAGGACCATGAATGGGCACGCAAGGCAAGGGCCGGTCAGAAGGAATACCAGGACCGCTATTATTTCTTCGACAACTGGACGATCCCCAATGAGTTCGAGAAGACCGTCCCGCAGGTATTCCCCCAGACTGCGCCGGGTAATTTCAGCTGGTGCAGTGAAGTGCAGAAGGTCGTAATGACCACGTTCTATCCGTACCAGTGGGATCTGAATTATTGGAACCCGACCGTGTTCAATGACATGACGGATAATATGCTGTTCCTGTGCAACAAGGGAATCGACGTGATCCGTCTGGATGCCGTTCCATATATCTGGAAACAGCTTGGAAGCCCCTGCAGAAATCTTCCGCAGGTGCACACTCTGGTTAGACTGATGAGGATGGCGGCAGAGGTGGTATGCCCCGGAACGCTTCTTCTGGGCGAAGTCGTAATGGAACCGTCGAAGGTTGTGCCATATTTCGGAACCGTTGAGAAGCCAGAGTGCCATATCCTCTACAATGTGACGACGATGGCAACCACGTGGCATACCGTAGCCACACATGACGTGCGGCTCCTGAAACACCAGCTTGGTACCGTCTTTGCGCTTCCCAAACAATACACATTCCTGAATTATCTCAGATGTCATGATGACATCGGATGGGGCCTTGACTACGAATTCCTGAAGCAGTTCGGTGTTGACGAGGCGGCGCACAAGAAGTTTTTAAATGACTATTTCAGAGGATATATCTACCTGTCGGACGCAAGAGGGGAATTGTACAACGACGATCCCAGACTGAAGGATGCAAGACTGTGCGGTACGACTGCCTCTCTGTGCGGTGTTGAAGCTGCTCTGTATGAGCGCGATGAGTGGAAGACAAACAGGACTCTTACACTGGATATCATGCTGCATGCGTTCCTGTTTACCCAGAGCGGCATTCCGGTCCTGTATTCGGGGGATGAGATCGCCCAGCTCAATGATTACACTTATCATGATGATCCGCTGAAGCGGGAGGATTCCCGTTATCTGCACCGCGGCAGCATGAACTGGGATGATGCGAAGAAACGTCGGAAGAAAAACACGGTACAGAACCGGATGTTCAGCGCGATCCGCAAACTGGAACAGATCCACAACACGCACAAAGTGTTTGATAACTCCGCAGACATATGGGTCGTTGAGACGTATAACGATCATGTGCTCGGAATCGGAAGATATAAAGATCGGGAGAAACTGATCGCGCTGTTTAACTTCAGCAATTATGACGAGACTGCATGGATCAATGAGTCTGAACCCTATATAGACCTGATGACCGGACAGCCCAGAGAGGCCAAAGCAGTCGGTGTTCCGGCAGGAGATTTTGCTTGGTTGTACACCGTTTATCCGGAGGCATCCACGATGGATCAGGAGCCTGAGGCTGAATGACCGGTCCTGTCTTAACGGAGTTGATGATCCCGGTGTCCGGCCTGCCAGTGCAGGTGGATGCCGGGATCTGTTTACCACATGAATCGGTACAGAGGATATGCGATGACTATCAGAGAACAGGCAGAACAGAGAGAATATCAGTTTCTGAGTCCCTATGCGGCGCACAGTGCCGACAGTATGGGGCGGGATCGCGAAGAGAAGCAGGATGATATCCGTACTGTGTTCCAGAGGGACCGGGACCGGATCATTCACAGCAAGTCCTTCCGGCGCCTGAAGCACAAGACACAGGTCTTCATTGCTCCGATCGGCGATCATTACAGGACACGCCTGACACATACGCTGGAGGTATCCCAGCTGTCACGGACAGTCTCGCGTGCTCTGCGTCTGAACGATGATCTGACAGAAGCCATAGCCCTGGGCCATGATCTGGGACATACTCCCTTCGGACATGCAGGAGAGAGAGCACTGAATGAAGTGTGCCCTCTTGGCTTCCGGCATTATGAGCAGAGCATCCGCGTGGTAGAGATGCTGGAAAAAGACGGGGAGGGTCTGAATCTCACCAGGGAAGTCAGGGACGGGATCCTCAATCATCAGTGGGAACTGCGCCCTTCTACGCTGGAGGGACAGATCGTGCGGTTCTGTGACAAGATCGC
>OMSN01000185.1 GCA_900313765.1 uncultured Eubacteriales bacterium | reverse complement strand
TAGTCCGAGATGAACCGGTATATATGGTTGAGGGAAGCTGCATTGTAGTACCACAGCGGGATCTCCTGATCCCACAGAATGAAGGTCAGGACTTTGCGGGCCATGGTGGTGAAGTATTCTTTCTTCTGATCCAGTGTCAGATGTCTGCTTCCGAACAGACCGGATCCGAGGAAATAGAAGGCTTCCCTCGCGACTTCCATATCGTAATGCACGGTACCGGAGCAGAGCATTCCCTCCAGAGCTTCCAGCTCTTCCCCTTCGATGCCGCATCCGGGCAGATACTGCAGGATGACGCTGACTGTCTCCAGAGTAAGGATCACGACAGCCGGGTTACTGCTGGCGTACAGGTCATGCAGCTGCCCCAGCAGTGCTTTGCGCTCATCAGGTGTCATGATCACATAGATACGACCCATGAACTGAGGGATGTATTTGGCAACAGAGTAGCGGCCCATGGAGAGGGCACGCACAAGCTCCAGTACGATCTCGTAGCGCTGTGACTCGGAGAGTCTTGGCATGATCTCCACCAGGTTCTCACCGGCCTGCAGCTTATTGGTCACACGCGAATTGAACTGCAGGATATTCAACAGATGGGAAGCATACTGATAGACCCGCAGAAGGTCCTTCTCCGCCATCATTTCTTTCTGCAGGATCTCCAGATTCACCAGCTTGAAGATCCAGGGGATCTCAGATCGCTGATTCTCGAGGAACTTGGCATCATAATCCAGGGCAGCCTCTTCCCCGAAAACAAGCTTCCGGATCTGCAGGGTCAGATAGCGGATGCACACCGGATCTTCGCTGCGCAGAGTAAGTGAACTGAGGGCGTCCATCATCTCATCATCCGGCTTGCAGCCCTGCTTGAGCCAGCACACAAGGAACCGCAGTGCGGATACTCTGATCTCGGGATCCTCTGCCTGCAGGAACCGGCGGTCAAAGCGGAAGAGGAGCTTGCGCTGGTTGGCGCTGCACAGGTCATATGGAATCTCCGGCAGGCAGTCCAGCAGAAGGAACTGCGTCAGACCCTCCCATCGGGCTGACTTGTAATGTTCCAGGACAACATTCAGCACTTCACGCCGTCTGGATCCTTCCGTCAGATTCAGAAGATGACGCACGACAGTCTTCATGCCGTAGCCGATCCAACGCCGGTGCTGATGAGTGACCATGTGATTCGGGAACAGCATACGGTGCAGGAATCCGCGCCAGACATCCGCCATCCGGCGGCCGATCTGCGGTGCCTCCACATCCTCGGGAAGTTCCTTCTTGAATGCAATATCGAATCCTGCCATCACAACGGCGGAGATCCTGGCTGCCTGACGCCGGATATCACCATCCTGGTGGGAAAGCATCTCGTACAGGAAATCAAGGATCACCAGCTTCTGTTCCTGTTTGAGATAGCCGGAGTATTCTTCGATAACGGTCAGGAAGGCACGCACATGGCGCCAGTCTTTCTCGCCGCGGATATCCTCCAGCAGGCTGATGAAGGAGACGTCGTGCCCGGTAGTG
This sequence comes from uncultured Eubacteriales bacterium, assembly GCA_900313765.1. Lineage (GTDB taxonomy): Bacteria > Bacillota > Clostridia > Lachnospirales > Lachnospiraceae > Porcincola. Next base: position 2,957 of record OMSN01000185.1, on the reverse strand, counting down.
TACATGACTTTCAGGTTCTGGGAGATCGCAAGATACTTGAAGGCCTGTACCATTTCCTCCGTGCTCATCAGAGAGTAGGGGGTTCGGGCTTCCGGCTTGTGCCAGTCATCCTCAAGATCCACGGATACTCCGAGAGAGATCAGATAGTCCTCAAAATCCTTCAGTTTGTCATACACCTTGGCATAGCGGCGTCTCTTGGCATCATCCACGTTGTCAAGCTTGCTGAGAATGATGTCATAGGATTCCTTCAGGGACCAGAAGCAGACCTGTTCCGTACCATCCTCCAGGCGCACACTCTTGACGCGGAAGTCGGCGTAGATCAGGATCAGGCTTTCCACACTCAGATTTTCCAGCTCCAGATCCCAGACAGAGTGGGCGGATGCAATCGATCCGATGGTATCGAAGCCGAACTGCTGGGCGAACTGATAGGTATAATAATAGTGAAGATATGGAACACGCCGGGATTCCTCCGGACGGCAGCCATACTTGCCGATATCATGCAGGATCGCTGCACCGGAAGAGAGCGCCGGATCGATCCGGACATCCGTGTGGAGCAGCTGGCGCGCAATGTAGACGGAGACATAATTGACACCGGCGATATGCCCGAGTGTCTCAAACGGGGTGACGACCCGGTGCAGTCTCATGAATGCATACAGATAACGCCCGCGCAGACATTGAAGAAGCTTCTCATATTCTGCGGTGGTGTCGTATCCCGTGTACTCGGACTCTTCCAGCAGTACCAGGTCCCGTGTCCGGCAGGGTTCAAGTTCCGCACGTTCCCTGTCGAACAGGGCATTCAATGTGTCCAGATAGAACAGGACCGCTTCCCTGCGCTCTTCTTTCAGAGGGACTTTTGCTCTGCCGGGATAGTAGTCGTCCAGCAGAAAAGCGCAGCAGTACGCGTTCCAGTCTGCGAAGCTGTCCGGAGCGGCCTCCCCCAGCAGGGGCATGAGCGCCTCTGAACACAGATCGGGCATGATGCGAAGATCCGCACCGTCCCCGGCAAGCGGACAGGAGGATGCGATCGACCAGATGAGATCTTCACGACGATTGATACCGGTAATGTTTGCCATATTACTCCCCATTCCCTATATAGATGGTCAGGTGTTCATTTTTCATGTCATGCAGGATCCGGCCGTTCAGATCCCGTGTATCACAGTATATGACCACGGATTCATCCGCATCCGGAACGATCTCCCGGATACGGTTCGGAAGCGCTTTGAGCATCTCCGGACGGAAATGAACCCGCCGTTCATCTTCAAAGACAGCGTCGTACAGGATATCCGCCTCAACCAGGTCCTGGAAGATGTGGCTGCCATAGGACAGCTCCGGCTGGTATCCGGCCCGTGATTCCGCCAGTTCACAGATCACGCGGAACGTACTGATATCCGAGAAGGCAGTGGGAACTCCCAGTTCCGGAGAAGAAGTCCCGATCCGGCCCGGAGTCAGCAGGACAAGCTGCTGACCGGAGTCTCTGAAATGCCAGTTCAGCTGCCCGATGACCCGGGCCACCTCCGGCTTGTCCTTGTATGGCATCTCATAATAGGCGACCGGATCTACCAGGACGATGCCGTCCACAGGAGCACTTCGTGACATGCCCATCGAAGAGCGCACGGTCTCCAGGAAGATACCGGAATCATCCGGCAGGTCAGCCTTCATTTCCTCTGCCTCTGAAGAGCCGCTGTCCTGCATGATCAGCAGGGGACGGCACTGGAGCAGGTTGACCACATAGTCACCGTCCTCACTGAGATTGATCGTAAATTCAATATCCACACTCTGCCCATAGGAGGTCTGAAGCTGCTGCATCATCTCGTACATGAGCTGCATCAGTTCCGGCTTCCCGGTAATCCCACGGCAGGAGATAAATTCAATGTTCCGGAAACTTCCGCGCTCCCGGAAGATACGCTCCGCATCCGTGTCATGCTCCAGGAGAATGCGTTTCAGCCATCCCGGAAGGCTTGGAGCCACCTCCTCAAGCGGAACATAACGGAATGTCCCGCTGGTCTTGTCGATCAGGGAGATCTTCCGCTGGCTGTAGCGGTGCTTCTCTGAAGCGGAGTGGTAAGGGGTCACCTGCGGCTGGTCGAGACTGACCAGACGAGGATATGCGCCTTCTGTCCGGTCGACTGCAGAGGTTCCGAGTCCCATTACCAGCCGGAGCATCCCGGCAGCGGGATCCAGCGTGGGGAGGAACCGGTATGGACTGTAGGAATAACCGACACCCGCCGCGCAGGGCATGAAATAACTTCCGAAATGAGATCCCGATACACGCATGACCAGGATCGCCATCTGTTCATCACGCTCACCAAGGCCTCGCCGTTTGCGGTAATCCAGGGCAGAGAGCGACATGGTACTTGCATATACGGTCCGGACGGCATCCTCAAACGCACGTAGCCGCTCTTCCATGGTTCCGACATTCGGAACAAACACGGAATCATATTTTCCGGCAAACGCATTATCGAAACCGTCCTCCAGGATACTGCTGGACCGGACGATGATCGGGGCCTGCCCGTAATATTCAAGAAGATGGAGGAACTGCTGCTCGATCTCTTCCCAGAAAACACCTTTGAGAAGCTCTTCCCGCAGCTGCTTTGAGAGGGAGAAATATTCCTCTTCCGTATTCTGGCGCACAGACAGCTCCCACAGACCGTTTTCCACGAGATATCCGGAGAATACATCGGAGCCGATATAGAAAGAGTCGTGCGCTTCCATGTAGTCATACAGTTCGGGGCGCCGGTTCTCGATGATCTTGCGCGCAGTCAGCATACCGCAGGATTTGCCGCCGATCTGTCCGCTGCCCACCATATGCTCCTTGACAAAGAAGTAGTCTTCAGGGCGGAAGTTCTCCAGGATCAGCTCGCGCATCCGCTTATCCCGGCTCATCATGATCCGGCACATTCTTGCGCACTCTTCGGTCAGATCATCTCCGTACTCGTATTTGCGCTGTGTGTTCAGGA
>OMSN01000190.1 GCA_900313765.1 uncultured Eubacteriales bacterium | reverse complement strand
AACGACGAACCCGGTCACAAATATCGATATACAATTCATCCAATAAAAGGCTCCCCGCCATAAAAGGTGGGGAGCCACATTTTACATCCTGAATACTGCAATCAGTACAGCGAATGAATGTATTCTGTCAGGGCATCCCTGTCATAGAAGTGATCATAGCTGTCAATGATATGATCCGGACTCACGCCCTGGTCCACATCGTAATAGGAACCGTTTTTCACAAAAGAGATACGCTCTGTGCCGGACAGCCGGAAACTGGTTCCCCATCCGGTTGTCAGATACCGGACAACACAGCTGCCGCCGCCTGAAACCTTGCCCAGCAGAGTAACGCTTCCGTTTTCCTTGAAGGCCCATGGCACCAGGTTTCCACAGGAGAAAGAAGAGGGGGAGATAAGGCAGTACAGGTTCAGGCCGCGACCTGCCAGAGTATCATTTTCATCAAACTCTCTGTCCAGATTCACATCTGCGTTGTAGAGCAGAGTGGACTGAGAATTGGTGAAGGTGTTATGGATGGAAAAATGAGCGTCGCCAAGGAACCAGCAGAGGAGATAAGCTCCTGCCGCAGCCTGGCCGCCGCCATTACAGCTCAGGTCGACCACCACGTTTTTGATGGGACTGTTTTCCCTGGTAATCTGCCGGTGCGCATTGATGATGCTGCTGATGGTGTCCACCGGCATCTCCTCGCCGCTCTCATCCAGCGCGTAATAATCCACATATCCTCCCCCCTGGGAGTAAGCAGGAATTCATCAAAGGAGATATAAGCAGTGTCACCCACTTCATAATAAGGCAGGGAGGCATTCGGATACTGCTCCCTTATGTCACTGACCGTTTCATCCGTGCTGCCTGTGGCCTGGTTGCTGAAACCCAGGTTTGTTTCAGGGGATGAATCCACCATCCAGGAAGGACTGACAAAACCGGAATGTCCATCGTCAAACCAGTAGTAGGCAAGATCAGACACTGCTGCGTCGGCCTTTGCAGGATCCGGGCTTGTGAGACCTTCGGAGAGTCCTGTCTGCATGAAGAATGTTTCGAAATCAGTGATGCTGTGGGAATCCTTCAACCCATAGAAGCAATCCAGGTCAAGGCACAGTTCACGATAGCTGAACTCGATCAGGTCATCGCTGCGCTCAGTGCAGGACGCGGATGCATAGACATTATAGAGACTTTCTTCCGCCGCCTGTCTGTACTGTTTAACCATCTCGGATCCGTCATCAGAAGCTGCGCTTACAGCTTCGAGGATGGATTCTCTGCGCTCTTTTTCGGTACCGTCATGGTTATCAAACATTTCCAGCAATTCCACCGTCATCAGATCGGAGGATCTCAGCTTTTGCTCAAACTCCTTCCACGGATCTGCCATATCGGGAATAGAGGATATAAAGACCGCTTCGCCGTTAAAATAGATACCCTGCTGGAATGGGAACAGGAAGAAGGTGGACAGGGTCTGCAGGGGGAGCAGGTAGTGTCCATCCTGGGCAATCATGGGGATACCGTATTTCTTCAGGTCCACGTTCGTAAGTGTACCGTAGCGTTCGCGGCTGTCCAGTGTGCGCAGCAGAAATGGCTTCCCATCCTGCTCGGTACCCTGGAAATCTACAGGGTCCATGTATTTGCTTCCGTCCATGCTGCTGAAAGCAACATAATCCTCATAGGTGATTGTCCCCTCATCGAAGTCAAAGATGGCTGTATACCCATTCTCCCGGGTCATGGATAACAATCCGTCATCCTTTATTTCGGTCTTCAGCTCATAGGTCGGTGTCTGTTTGCCGTCGTTCATTAAGCGGATCATCAGCTGAGACCAGACTTCCAGTTCCATGAAGGGAAGATCATCGGCACCATGTACGAACCAGAGCGGATATGTATCCTCTGCGTCCACTCTCTTCGATATGGAAGAGAAATACCAGGGAAACTGTTTGGTTTCGAGCTGGTAAGCTTTCGTTTCCTGCTCTGTTTCAGTCTCAGCTGCAGATTCAGCATAGACACAGCCTGACAGCAGGATCACAGCGGTTAATGAAAGAGAAATGAGTCGCTTTACCATACCAGGACACCTCTGAATTGTGAAAAAAATGAACGGGTTAAAACTATTTTATTGCTTAATTTGTTCTGTGACAAGGCACAGGGTACCTTATGTTGTAATTGACTTGCAATATTGTGCGATGTCAGTTATAGTAGTGCCTAGGGAGTTTGACAGGAGATTAACAGGATATTAATAAGGGTTTAACAGGGGAGGATAAGTGAATATGAAAAAATCAGCAGCCTTATGCGGCGTTATTCTTGGCGTTTTTCTGCTGGGTTCCACAGCGCAGGCCGAGACAGTGTTAAGGTCAATGAATGTACGGTCTCAGCCTTCGGCGACCAGCAGCCTGATCGGATCCGTTCCGAAGGGCGCGCAGGTAACGGTTTTAAGCAGCCAGAATGGCTGGGATTATGTCAGTTATAACGGTGCAAACGGGTGGATTCACGGCGGCAACATCTCCAGCCAGAGCGCCGCGCAGACAGCGGCACCGGCCGCAGGCAATGCTGCCGGTATATCCGGTCAGACCGTGAAGGTTCTCTATGGAATGAATTTCCGTGCGAATCCCGGGATGGACGGACGCATTATCGGAGGGGTTCCGGCAGGAACGAAGGTTCAGTATCTGGGCAGCAGCAACGGCTGGGATCAGATCATATATAATGGTGTTACCGGATGGATCGCATCCGGCCGGATCTCTTCAACGGGTACCGCGGCAGCCTCTTCCACAGACGCTTCCACCGCAGGCACTTCTGTGATATCCGTGAAGGTTCTCTACGGGATGAATTTCCGTGCGAAACCCGGGATGGACGGACGGATCATAGGTGGAATCCCTGCAGGCACGAAGGTTCAGTATCTGGGCAGCAGCAACGGCTGGGATCAGGTTGTATATAACGGAGTTACCGGATGGATCGCATCCGGCCGTATCTCAGCAGTGGGGACTTCCGCAGACGCTTCTGCATCCGCTGCCGGCACTTCCGCTCAGACCGTGAAGGTTCTCTACGGAATGAATTTCCGCGCGAAACCCGGAATGGACGGACGCATCATGGGTGGAATCCCGGCGGGAACGACCGTTCAGTATCTGGGCAGCAGCAACGGCTGGGATCAGGTCGTATATAACGGAACTACCGGATGGATCGCTTCCGGACGTATATCTGCAGTGGGTACCACCGGTACCACTACGCAGGCCGCTGCATCCACTTCCGCTGCAGGCGTTACAAAGACGGTTATAAACGCCATGAACTTCCGCATGCAGCCCGGAACAGACGGATCTCTGATCGTACTGATACCGGCAGGTTCCAAGGTCATCTACATTACCGGTGTGGATGGATGGGATCAGGTCATCTACAGTGGACAGACTGGCTGGATCAAAGGCGGGAATACGCGATAAGACAGAGAAAGATCTGAATATAGATAAAGATTGAGAAAAGCGTCTTCAGATAAAACTGAAGACGCTCTTTTTTATGCACCGGAGTTTCTTTCACGCTATAATGACAGTAGCACAATGAGACTGCTGTTGAGATGTACAGTAAAGCCGGTTTCGTGGAATTCGGCAGGAATCCAGGAGGCTTCAGATCCCGGCTTACAGGTTATCAGGAGCTGGTTTACATGCGGATGGAACTGTAAGAGGAGGACAAATGAGCAGAAATCACGAAGTGACGGA
>OMSN01000162.1 GCA_900313765.1 uncultured Eubacteriales bacterium | reverse complement strand
CGCCCGTTTCGGCATGCCCGTCTTTCCCGTCTCCGCCGAACATGGCTGCATCCGAATTGAATACTTCCTTGTACTTTCCGCTGAACGGCACGCCGATCTTATGGTTCGCGTAAGTCAGATTGGAGAAGTTGACCACGACCAGCAGCATCTGTTCCTCGATGGAGGACTTGCGCAGGAAGACCAGCATGTTCTCATTTGCGGAGATATTGTTGATCCAGTCAAATCCTTCCGGTTCATAGTCGAGTGCATACAGAGCCGGATTCTCGCGGTAGAACTTCAGCAGGGCGCTGCAGTAGGTGCGGAACATGCGGTTCTCTTCATTTTCAAGAACCGACCAGTCCACGCCCCTTTCCGGGTTCAGTCCTGCCTTCTGCGCCAGCTCGCAGCCCATGGCAAACAGTTTCTTGCCGGGATGCATCATCATATAACCATACATCGCGCGCAGATTGGCCAGCTTGTTCTTCTTTTTCCCGGGAACCTTGGCATAGGCAGACCCGTATGCATCCATCACATCCCCGATTCCAAGCGCCAGCATGAAATCCTCGGAATAATTATAGACCATGCTGAAGATCAGTTCCTGGTGATGCGGTCCGCGGAAGATCGGATCCAGCTGCATGTACTCGATCAGCGAATCCTTGAATCCCGCATTCCACTTGTAATCGAATCCAAGTCCGTCATCGTCCACAGGGGTTGTCACCATCGGCCACTGGGAATTGTCTTCCGCGATCAGGAGCGCTCCGGGACAGTCCTTCCGGTAGATGGAATCGAGATGCTTGAAGAATTCCACCGCATCGAGGTTCTCATTGCCTCCATAGAGATTCGCGACCCACTCTCCCGGGCCTTTTCCGTAATCCAGATACAGCATCCTTGCAAGGTCATCAACACGGATTCCGTCGGCGTGATAGACCTTCGTCCAGAACAGGGCATTTGCGATCAGATAGTTCTTGACCTCAGGCCGTGCGTAATTGAAGATCAGACCGCCGTCCGCCGTGAAGGTAGACTGTCTGGGGTCCCTGTGCTCATAGAGGTTGGTACCGTCCAGTCCGCTCAGGCCGTTCAGGTCGCGGGAGAAATGACTCGGGACCCACGTCAGGATCACCCCGATCCCATGCTGATGCAGGTAATCCACAAAATACATGAAATCTTCAGGACTTCCGTAGCGGCTGGTGGGTGCATAGTACAGTTCCGTCAGATATCCCATGCTGGAATCTTCCGAGTGCTCCATGACCGGAAGCAGTTCCACATGTGTATATCCCATCTGCGCGACATAGTCTGCGAGAAGCGGAGCCAGTTCTCTGTAAGTGAAGAATTCTTCACCTTCTTCCGGTTTCTTCCATGTTCCCGGATGAATCTGATAGACAGACATCGGAAGCGACTTCATCGCCCTGTCGGACAGAGAGGCTCTCTCTGCCATCCAGCTCTCATCTCCCCATTTATATGTATCCAGATCCACCGTAATGCTGGCTGTATCCGGACGCACTTCCTGGGAGAAGGAATAGGGATCGCTCTTGAGGAACGTGAGTCCCTGCTTTGCCTTGATCTCGTATTTGTAGAGGGTTCCCGTTTTCATCCCGGGGACAAACAGTTCAAAGATACCGTATTCATCCAGCCTGCGCATGGGAAGACGCCTGCCGTCCCAGTCGTTGAAATCACCGACCAGGCTCACGCGCAGGGCATTGGGCGCCCATATGGCAAAATACATGCCACTGATACCGTCCACTGTCATCGGATGGGAACCGAGATAACGGTAGATATCATAGCAGATACCTGCCTTGAACTTTTTCAGAATCTTCTCCGGAAGCTGGGGGCCGAAGGTGTAGGGATCAGCGAATTCCGCCTGTCTCCCGTCTTCGTACTGCACCACCAGCGTATAGGCAGGTACTTTTCTGCCGGGAAGAAGTGCCGCGAAGAAGCCATTTTCTTCCATGAGTTCCATCGGTGTCTCCTGATCGCCGCATCGCACCAGTGCTCTGGCAGCGGTCGGAAGAAATGCCTGTACCAGGATCCCGTCATCCGTGACAAAGGCTCCCAGAAAATCATGCGGCTGGCTCTCTTCAGAGTATACCAGGCCTTCTATTCTTCCCCAGTCCATGCGGTCATATAGCTTCTGGTTCATGCTGCACCCTCCCCGAACTTCGAATTATACAGGCTGTTATTTTACGATGCGGACTCTGATCACGCCGTCTGCTGCATTGATCTTGTCCAGCGCATCCTGCTGCAGGTCAGAATCAATGTCAACCAGCATATAGGAATAATCACCGCGGGTGGTATTCGACATGTTTGCGCATTTCATGCCGGAAAGTGCTTCCGTGATGGCTCCCGCAAGATCCATCGATGCTCTGTGAATGACAGCTATACGATGAGCCGTGCGGCACTCACCCATGCTGCAGGCCGGATAGTTCACACTGTTGGTGATGTTGCCGTTCTCCAGATAATCCCTGAGTTCATTTACCGCCATGACTGCGCAGTTCTCTTCACTCTCTTCCGTGGAAGCGCCCAGATGCGGGATCAGAAGCACTCCCTTGTGCCCGGCTGTCGTCGGGTTCGGGAAATCGCACACGTAGCGGCGGATCTTTCCTTCATCCAGGGCCTTGAGTGCTGCCTCCTCATCCACCAGACGGTCTCTTGCGAAATTCAGAATGACCGCATTCTCCTTCATCATGGAGATCGCTTCCGCGCTGATCATTCCCTTGGTGGCATCCATCAGAGGTACATGGATCGTGATATAGTCGCATTCTCTGTAGATCGTCTCCACATCGGTGACATGGTGGACCGCACGATCCAGATTCCATGCCCAGCGGATGGAAATGAACGGATCGTATCCGTAGACTTCCATGCCCAGAGCTACTGCAGTGTTTGCTACCATGTTTCCGATCGCGCCAAGTCCGATCACGCCCAGTTTCTTGCCGGCGATCTCAGTTCCTGCATACTGTTTCTTCTGTTTCTCGACCGTCTTGGCAATGTTCTCGTCGTCAGCGTTCGCACTGACCCAGTTCACGCCTCCGACAACATCGCGGGCAGCAAGCAGCATGCCGGCGAAGACCATCTCTTTTACGCCGTTTGCGTTTGCGCCAGGAGTATTGAATACGACAACGCCTCTGGCGGCACAGTCATCGAGCGGTATATTATTCACGCCTGCGCCTGCGCGGGCGACGGCCAGGACACTCTCATCCAGTTCCATCTCGTGCATGTTGGCGCTTCTTACCAGGATCGCATCTGCTCCTTTTGCGTCTTCGCTCTTCTCATAATTCCCATCAAAACAACTTAATCCTTTGGGGCTGATCGCATTCAGACAAGCATACTTGTACATATTCAATTTCCTCCCATAAATATCTCTTTTTAAGCTGTGTCTGCTGGTTACAGTTGCCTATGCTGTCATTATACTCCATCTGGTGCAGGATATGTGAGTTTAAATCTCATCTTTCTTCTTGGTCCTTGCAGTGGAGCTCTTCTTTCCCCCCAGATCATCCTGGTCGAACGCCTCCGAGATCGCGTGTCCCGCAGGCACCATGGGAAATACATTGTCATCCTCGGCGATCACACATTCGATCAGCACCGGCGCGTTCAGGCTCATTGCCTTCTCGAACGCAGGGGCGAATTCTTCCCGTTTTGTCACACGCATTGCCTCGCAACCCAGCGCCTCGGCAAGTTTGCAGTAATCAACCTTGTCCTTGAGGATCGTCTGTGAATACCTTCCGCCGTAAAACAGCTCCTGCCACTGGTGGACCATGCCGAGGACGGAATTGTTGATCACGACCTGGATGATCGGAATGTTGTACCTGCTTGCGGTGGCAAGCTCATTCATATTCATGCGGAAGCATCCGTCACCCGCAATATTGACAACCGTTTTGCCCGGCCATGCGGTCTTGACGCCCAGAGACGCGCCCAACCCGTATCCCATGGTTCCCAGGCCGCCCGAAGTGAACAGCTGTCTGGGTTCTTTGTAGCGGAAATACTGAGCTGCCCACATCTGGTGCTGGCCGACCTCGGTGACGATCCGTGCATCCCCGTCTGTCAGGCGATAGATCTCTTCCATGATAAACGGACAGGTAAGACGGTCCTGATCATAGTGCAGCGGATATTTCTTCGCTGTTTCCTGGCACTCGGCAAGCCACGGAGAGGACTCTTTCTTCTCCAGGAGCAGATTGAGCCTCTTGAGGACTTCGTTGCAGTCGCCGATCACACAGACATCCTCTCTTCCATATTCCGGAAATTCCGT
>OMSN01000234.1 GCA_900313765.1 uncultured Eubacteriales bacterium | reverse complement strand
GACTTCTTCTCACCTTCTGCCGTGAGGATCGCCGCACGTCTCTCACGCTCGGCCTTCATCTGGCGTTCCATGGAGTTCTTGATATCATCGGGAAGGATGATGTTCTTGAGCTCGACACGTCCGACCTTGATCCCCCAGGGATCCGTTGCCTGGTCCAGGGTAGCACGCATGCTCGTATTGATGGTCTCACGGGATGTGAGTGTCTCGTCCAGTTCCATGTCACCGATGATGTTTCTCAGTGTCGTGGCTGTCAGATTGCCGATTGCCATGATCGGATTCTCAACGCCGTAGGTGTACAGCTTGGGGTCTGTGATCTGGAAAAACACGACCGTATCGATCTGCATCGTAACGTTATCTTTGGTGATAACAGGCTGCGGCGGGAAGTCCACGACCTGTTCCTTGAGGGTCACTTTCTTGGCCACCCGGTCGATGAAGGGTGCCTTGAAATGAATTCCGACATCCCATGTTGCCTGGTACGCGCCGAAGCGCTCTACGATCATTGCCGTCGCCTGCGGCACGATCCGTATGCAGGATGCAATGATCCAGACAACGAGCACTACCAGTATGATTGCAAGAACGGTTCCGCTGAGTATCTTCATATTAACTGCCTCCTCACTGCTTTTTTTCCGCCGGACTGACGATCAGTTTCACTCCGTCCACATCGATGATGTCAACGATGGTATCCTTCGGTATCTTATCCTCGAACAGTTTCGTCTTTGCCGTCCAGTACTGCCCATTTACCTGGACAGCTCCTTTCGCGTGCACACTGTCGATCTCCTCTGTAACGATCGCCTGTTTTCCGATCATGGCTTTCGCGCCGGATATCATCTGGTCTTTCTGCTTCACGGAGAGTTTCCTCGCCAGAGGTCTGAGCAGAACCAGCAGCACAACCGACACAGCCAGAAATGCGACGACCTGTATCCACATCGTGTCTGTAAAGTACACTGCCAGGAATGCTGCCAGGGCGCCTCCGACAAACCAGATCGATACAAGACTGACAGTGATCATCTCGATCACCAGAAACAGTATGATCACGGCCAGCCAGAACCAGGCCTGATAACTCATGCTGTCATCCTCCTTTCCTAAAACCCGTAGTACTAAACCGATTGGGCAAAGTATCTCACATTACGAAGCCAAAATCAATCAGAGGACACTCTGGATCAGGGGTGCGATCCAGGTGCACATGATGATTCCGACGGCGATTCCGATGATCACGCCGACGATTATCTCCGCGAGCGTATGTCCCATCTGCTCATCCAGGGGTTCGTCAAACAGCGGCTCTCTTCCTTCCGCGATGTCGCGCTCGCGCATCCGGTTGAGGATCTTCGCCTGCTGCCCTGTCTCAAGGCGCACACCCATGGCGTCGTACATGACCACCATGGACAGGAAGACTGCGATGGCAAACTCCCCGCTGCCTGCGGAGTGGGTCAGAAGGCATCCTGTCGTAAGTCCGAGCATGGTCGCGGAATGTGAGCTGGGCATGCCGCCCCCTCCTGTCAGCCGCCTGGCATTGAAGCCATAGCGGATAGACTCGTAGACGATCTTGGACACCTGTGCCACGAGCCACGCTCCCCCGGCGGACAGAAATACCGGATTCTTTACAAGATCTATCAGAATGTTCATGCCTGTTCCTCCTGAATCGTGCGGTCAAACACACCGGATGCCCCGCCTTCTTTGTGTACCAGGTGAATCCCGGATATCTCCATGCCCCTGTCGATGGCCTTGCACATGTCATATACGGTAAGAAGCGCTGTGGAGACTCCCGTCAGGGCTTCCATCTCCACCCCGGTCCTGCCGGTGCAGCGGACGGTGCACACTGCCCGGATCCGTGAGTTTTCACGGTCTTTCTCAAAGTCCAGGGTCACTTTCGTCAGATTGAGTATATGGCACAGCGGGATCAGCTCGGCTGTCTTCTTCGCTCCCATGATCCCGGCGATCCTCGCGACCCCCAGGACATCTCCCTTCTTCATATCACCCGCTTCGATCTTCGCAAAGCATTCCGGTGATACAGTGATCGTCCCTTCGGCAATGGCCATTCTCCGGGTAATGTCCTTGTCGGACACATCCACCATGATGGCATTGCCCTGTTCATCAAAATGCGTAAAGTCCAATCCGGTCTCCCTTCTGTGCTGAGGTCTGTTTATTTGCCAAATCCGCAGTTGGGGTAGGTGCATACGCTGCAGCCAAGGCACAGTCCGCCTTCTCCCAGCGCATGGATCTCCTTCGCGGTGATCGGATCATCTGCCATGATCCGTGCCAGCAGCAGATCGAATATGGTGCGCTTTGCGTACATCACGCAGCCCGGCAGGCCGCAGACGACACGCCGGCTCTTAGGTGCGGCATCTTCCTGCCCTGCTGCCTCTTCCTTCGGGGGAAGGTAAGAGAGCAGGAACATCGCTCCGGGAAGGACCGGTGCTCCGTAGGTGATGATGTCAGCTCCGGTGTTGCGGATCGCAAGCGGGGTCCTGTCATCCGGATCCACGCTCATCCCTCCCGTACACAGCACCACGTCCGCGCCTTTCTCAAGCAGGCTCAGGATCGCTGCGGTCGTCATCCGGTCATCGTCATCCGTGGTCTCGTGTCCGATGATCTCCACGTCATACTCTTCGAGTTTGCGGATCAGGACCGGGGTGAACTTGTCCTCGATGCGTCCCTTGTACACTTCCGAACCGGTCGTTACGATGCCGACTTTCTTATGAACAAACGGCTTCAGCTCCAGGATCGGGGCTCCGCCGGTGATTGCATGAGTGCGCCTGGTCAGGTCTTCCATCTTCTCCTTCTCGATCACGAGCGGAATGATCCGGGTGCCTGCCAGCTTGTCGCCTTTTTTCACAGGCGTGTTTCCATGCCTGGTGGCGATCATCATCTGCGGTGTGGAGTTTACTTCCAGAAGTGCTTCGGAGTGAACCTTCAGAAGTCCGTCGCATTCTGCCTTCAGTTCGATCTTGCCCTCGCTCGGTTCACCGGCGGACATGTGGCTTCCCTGTGCCAGATCCCGCAGGATCATGGCCGCCTCGTCTTC
>OMSN01000186.1 GCA_900313765.1 uncultured Eubacteriales bacterium | reverse complement strand
CTGATGTGGTTTGTGAAAAAGACGAAGCCGGGTCATGCGATGCAGGCTGTATCGGAGGACCGCGGCGCTGCTCAGCTGATGGGAATCAATGTGAACGGGATCATCTCCCTGACATTCGCGATCGGCTCTGCTCTGGCTGCGATCGCAGGCGCGCTGCTTCTTTCCTCTTATCCGACCCTTACGCCCACGACCGGTGCCATGCCCGGCATCAAGGCATTTACTGCAGCGGTATTCGGCGGGATCGGCTCGATCCCCGGAGCTTTCCTGGGCGGCATCCTGCTGGGCGTGATTGAGAATCTTTCCAAAGCGTATATCTCGACGCAGCTCTCGGATGCGATCGTATTCCTGGTACTGATCGTCATCCTTCTGGTCAGACCGACCGGACTGCTCGGGAAGAAGACAACTGTGAAGGTGTGAGGTGATATTGTGGCGAATAATAAGAAAATGAAAAAGACCACAAAATCAAACCTCCTGATGTTTGGCTTTGTGATCGTATTCTGGGCAGTAATACAGCTGATCAGCCTGACGGGGCATATGACCTCGAAACTGAACGGGCTTCTGATCCCGGTGTGTGCATATATTATCATGGCGATCTCACTGAACCTGGTCGTCGGCTTCCTGGGAGAACTGTCCCTGGGGCATGCGGCATTCATGAGCGCAGGTGCATTTGCGGGGATCTTCTTCTATACGACAGTCGGAGCACAGCTTCCGAAGGCGGCGGCAGTCATCATATCGTTCATTCTGGGCGGCATTGCTGCGGGCATCTTCGGCATACTGGTAGGAGTTCCCGTGCTGAGACTGTCAGGCGACTATCTTGCCATCGTGACGCTCGCTTCCGGTGAGATCCTGAAGAATGTGCTGAGTGCTCTGTACATCGGCAAAGACTCGACAGGAATTCATTTCTCCCTGAAAGACCAGTTCTCTCTGGGACTTGAACCGGACGGGAAGATGCTGATCAAAGGTGCGATGGGAATCCCGGGCATCCAGAAGTTCTCGAACTTCACCGTCGGTATCGTTCTGATCCTGATCACTCTGGCATTTATCGTGAACCTGAAGAATTCCAGGGCGGGGCGTGCTATCACCGCGATCCGTGATGACGAGATCGCTGCACGTGCGACAGGACTCAACCTGACTCATTACAAGCTGCTTGCGTTTGTGTCGGCGGCGGTGTTTGCCGGAATCGCGGGAGTGCTCTATGCACTGAATTACTCCACGCTGGTCGCGGATAAGTTTGACTATAATCTGTCCATCAATGTGCTGGTCATGGTCGTGCTCGGCGGCATGGGCAATATCTTCGGCGGTATGATCGCAGCGATCATACTGACGATCCTTCCTGAGATGCTGCGTGGTTTCTCGCAGTACCGCATGTTCATCTATTCGATCGTACTGATCGTAATGATGCTCTTTAACCAGGCCCCCGCTCTTGTGGCATGGAGACAGAGACTGGCTGCGAAGATCAAGAGATCCGACAGGGAACCCGAAGCACAGGTCGAGACGGCGGACGCATCTTATTTTGAAGAGATGAAGAACAAAGGCAGTGAAGAAGCATCTGAAGAATCGGCAGACGATGAGCCGGTAAATGAAGAATCTGCAAAGGAGGAGAAATGATATGGCACTTCTGGAAGTGACGAATCTGGGAATCTCCTTCGGAGGTCTTCAGGCTGTTGCGGCTTTCGACATGACGATCGAGAAAGGTCACCTGTACGGGCTGATCGGTCCGAACGGTGCAGGAAAGACAACCGCGTTCAATATGCTGACAGGCGTGCCGCGTTCAATATGCTGACAGGCATGTATGTACCCAGTGAAGGCAACATCCGCCTGGACGGTGTGGATATCACGGGAAAGAGTCCGGAATTCATCTGCAAGTCAGGGATTGCGAGGACATTCCAGAATATCCGTCTGTTCAAGGCCATGACGGTACTGGACAATGTCAAGGTCGGTATGCATAACCGGATCGAATATGGAGTGTGGCACGGTATCTTCCGTGACCACGTGTTCCGTGAGAAGGAACATGACATGAACAAGAAGGCGATGGGCCTTCTGAAAGTATTCGGGCTGGAAGACAGGGCAGAATATGCAGCGTCCCAGCTTCCGTACGGCGAACAGCGTAAACTGGAGATCTGCCGCGCTCTTGCGTCGGAGCCGAAACTCCTGCTGCTGGATGAGCCGGCAGCCGGCATGAATCCGAATGAAACACAGGAACTGATGGAGACGGTCCGCAAGGTCCGTGATGATTTCGGGATCGCGATCCTGCTGATCGAGCATGACATGAAGTTCGTCATGGGCATCTGCGAGGATATCACGGTACTGGAATACGGACGCATTATCGCGCATGGGAACGCAGAGACGGTCAGCAATGATCCTCGCGTCATTGCCGCATATCTGGGAGGTGACGACGACTGATGGGTGAGCTGCTGAAAGTTGAAAACCTGAATGTATATTATGGGTCGATCCATGCGATCAAGGGCATCTCATTTCATGTAAATGAGGGAGAGATCGTCACGATGATCGGAGCGAACGGCGCCGGCAAGACAACCACCATGCATGCGATCTCAGGGCTGAAGAAGATCCGCGGCGGCAATATCTATTATGAGGATAAGCTGATCTCAAAGATGGATGCCTACAAGATCGTGTCACTGGGTCTTGCACAGTGCCCGGAGGGCAGACGTGTCTTCTCCGGCCTTACGGTACAGGAGAACCTGGAACTTGGCGCTTATGCGCGCAAGGATGGCAGAGACGCGGTCCAGGATGATTTCGATATGGTATTCGATCTCCTGCCGAGACTGAAGGAGAGAAGGAACCAGATGGCCGGGACTCTGTCGGGCGGCGAGCAGCAGATGCTTGCCATCGGAAGAGCACTGATGTCCAAACCTAAGATGCTGCTTCTGGACGAACCTTCCATGGGACTGAGTCCTCTTCTTGTCAAGGAAGTCTTCAAGACCATCGTCAATGTCAATAAGACCGGCGTAACGGTGCTTCTTGTCGAGCAGAACGCAAAAATGGCTCTGAACATCGCAGACCGCGGTTACGTCATTGAGACGGGAAATATCACGATGGAAGGCAAGGCATCCGATCTTGCCAGTGACCCGAAGGTGAGACAGGCATATCTGGGCGGTGTGAAATAACAGGATTACAGATATACAGATGACACCAGTCCGCTCCGTGTACCACAGAGTACGCGGAGCGGATTTTCTGTATTCCTGTAAAAACACTACCCGGAGACGATACGGGAATGACTTCATGGAATTGGGGCTTGCCTGTATGCGACTTTTCATGTATGATAATCCGCGACCAGATGAACACAGATACAAACAGGAGGTTTACATGAGACACTGCATGAGTCCTCTGGATTTCACGGTGGAAGAACTTGATCACATGATGGATCTTGCTTCTGATATTGAGAACAATCCGGACAGATATTCTCACGTATGCGACGGTAAAAAGATTGCAACCTTATTTTATGAGCCAAGTACCCGCACCCGTTTAAGTTTCGAATCGGCGATGCTGAATCTCGGGGGCAAGGTAATTGGCTTTTCTTCTGCACAGTCCAGTTCTGCATCCAAGGGAGAGAGCGTAGCGGATACGATCCGGGTCATATCCTGCTTTGCAGATATCGCTGCGATCCGGCATCCGAAGGAAGGTGCGCCATATGTTGCGTCTCTGCATTCAAGTATTCCTGTTATCAATGCGGGAGACGGCGGTCATCAGCATCCGACCCAGACACTGACAGACCTGACCACGATCCGTGCGGTCAAGGGCCATATGAACGATCTCACGATCGGGCTGTGCGGCGACCTGAAGTTCGGCCGTACCGTTCATTCCCTGATCTCCGCGCTGGTGCGCTATCCGGGCATCCGGTTTATTCTCATTTCCCCGGAAGAACTCCGCATACCGGATTATGTCAGAGAGGATGTCCTGAAGAAGAATAATGTACCGTTTGAAGAAGTGATCCGCCTCGAGGATGCGATGCCGCAGCTCGATGTCCTGTACATGACAAGGGTACAGAGAGAGCGCTTCTTCAACGAAGAAGACTATGTGCGCATGAAGGATTTCTATATTCTTGATGCGGAGAAGATGAAGCTTGCGAAAGAGGACTGTACAGTCCTGCATCCGCTTCCGAGGGTAAATGAGATCTCTGTGGATGTGGATCCGGATCCGAGAGCGTGTTATTTCAGACAGGTGCAGTATGGAGTCTATATCCGTATGGCACTGATCATGGCGCTTCTGGATATTCCTGAGGCAAAGCCATTCCTGGGCGATGATTTCCAGAGCGGCGGGAAGGAGGCATAAAGAATGAGACAGGATGAACATATGCTGAACATCGGCGGACTTCATGAAGGTGTCGTGCTGGATCATATCCCTTCCGGCAAGGCGATGGATATCTATAAAAGACTGAAACTGGACAAGCTGGACTGCCAGGTGGCCATGATCATGCATGCCCGCTCCAACAAGATGGGGCAGAAGGACATCATTAAGGTGGAAGCGCCTCTGGAACTTCTGAACCTCGATGCGCTGGGATTCATCGATCATACCATCACTGTGAACATCATCAAGGATGCCACGATCGTTGAGAAGAGGAAACTGAATCTGCCGAAGAGACTGGTGAACATCATCCACTGCAAGAACCCGCGCTGCATTACATCCATCGAGCAGGGGCTGGATCATGTTTTCTATCTCTCGGATAAAGACAATGAGACATACCGCTGCATCTACTGCGATGAGAAATACCATTCGGCGAAAAAAAGATCCTGACATATGTGTAGAGATCACGGCCGGAATTTCTGCATCTGCCCATGGCCCGAAACCATGGGCAGATGTGCTTTATTATGGTATACTAGATTGATATTGATGAAAGAAGGAACATGCTATGACATTTATCTATCCGGTCATACTGACGAAGACACAGAATGGTATCTGGAAGGGTGAATTCCCGGATCTGGAAGGCTGCAGCTGCGAAGGAGCAACGCTCCAGGACGCGCTTGAGGAGGCAAGGCTGGCGGCCTATAACTGGATCGACCTGGAACTGCAGGAGGATTCACCCGTCATGCCGTATGTGACGGATATAGAGGATATTGAGAAGAAGAGCGGCCAGGAAGTGCGCAATATCATGGTGCACTATCGGTACACCGAGGGCTGGGACGAGTAACGAAGCGTACTTTCTCAGGACCGTATGTCTTCGGACACCCCTTCGCGGACGCCCCTACAGGTCCACTCCGGGGGTCCGACAGACCAGACGTTCCTGGGGAAAGTAATGCAGTACATAAAGCAGGAATAGGTGCAGCATTTGAATAAAGAGAATTACAACACAGAGAATGCGGACGAGAAACAGCCGGACCTGATCAGTCTTCGTGGCCGGATCGACGAGATCGACCGGGAGATCGTAAGACTGTACGAGGAGCGGATGCAGGTTACCGATGAGGTCGGAGAGTATAAGATCCGGACCGGCAGGAAGGTCTATGACAAGGACCGCGAGAAAGCCAAGATCGAGAAGGTCCGGGAACTGGCCCACTCAGAAT
>OMSN01000183.1 GCA_900313765.1 uncultured Eubacteriales bacterium | reverse complement strand
CAGATTGAGCCTCTTGAGGACTTCGTTGCAGTCGCCGATCACACAGACATCCACCTTGATATTCTTATTGACCTCTGCAGGATCGATATCGATATGGACAATCTTCGCTCCTTTCGCAAACTGCTTCGCGTTCCCGATCACGCGGTCGGAGAATCTGCATCCTACTGCCACAAGCAGATCACAGCGGGATACACTCAGGTTCGCCGCTTTGGTCCCGTGCATCCCGAGCATGCCCAGATACCGTTCGTCACTTCCGTTGAAACCGCCCTTGCCCATGAGCGAATCGCACACCGGGGCTTGGATCGTATCCACCATCTTCTTCAATTCTCTGGAGCAGCCTGATATCACGGCGCCGCCTCCGACAAATACGACCGGACGCTTCGCTTCATTGATCAGCTGAGCTGCTGTCTTGAGATCTTCTTCAACGATCTCATCCGATTTAGGGATGATCTCTTCAGGACTGAGCGGTGTGTACTCGGCAGTCTCTGCCGTCACGTTTTTGGTAAGGTCCACAAGGACCGGGCCCGGACGTCCGCTTCTTGCGATGCGGAATGCCTTGCGGATCGTGTCGGCAAGTTTGTCGACTTCCTTCACGATCACATTGTATTTCGTGATCGGGATGGTAACGCCGGCAATATCGACTTCCTGGAAAGAATCCTTTCCCAGAAGAGACGTACCCACATTGCAGGTGATGGCGACCAGCGGCACAGAGTCCATGTTCGCCGTAGCGATACCTGTTACAAGATTCGTGGCGCCGGGACCGGAGGTCGCAAAACATACGCCAACTCTTCCCGTAGCCCGTGCGTAGCCATCAGCCGCATGGCAGGCTCCCTGCTCATGGGACGTCAGGAAATGACGGATCTCACTGTGTCTGTAGAGTTCGTCATAGACATTCAGGATCGCACCGCCCGGATAACCGAAGACGGTATCAACTCCCTGTTCTTTCAGGCATTCTATCAGGATCTGTGAACCATTCAGCTTCATATCGTTCAATCCTCTCCCGGAACCTTAAGGACAGCCCCTCTGTTTCCGCTGGTGACAAGTGCTGCGTAACGCGCCAGATATCCATCTGTGATCTTCGGTTTTCTCGGCTTCCATGCTGCCTTTCTCCGGGCCAGCACATCATCCGGAACTTTCAGTTCCAGTTTGTAATTCGGAATATCGATGGAGATGATGTCTCCCTCTTCCACAAGAGCGATCGGTCCGCCGACAGCCGCCTCCGGTGAAACATGTCCGATGGACGCGCCTCTGGAAGCCCCGGAGAAACGTCCGTCTGTGATCAGCGCGACGCTGCTTCCCAGTCCCATACCTGCGATGGCGCTGGTCGGATTCAGCATCTCTCTCATGCCCGGTCCGCCCTTGGGACCTTCATAGCGGATGACCACAACATCTCCGGCATTGATCTTTCCGCCCAGGATCGCTTCGATCGCATCTTCCTCACAGTCGAAGACCCTTGCAGGACCTTCATGCACCATCATCTCGGGTACGACTGCAGATCTCTTGACGATTCCGGAATCCGGAGCAAGATTGCCCTTGAGCGCTGCAAGTCCGCCGGTTTCAGAGAATGGATTCTCCAGCGGGCGGATGACTTCGGGATCGAGGTTCTCGCAGTTCATGATGTTCTCACCCACGGTCTTGCCGGTAACGGTCATGCAGTCCAGATCCAGAAGATTCTTCTTGGTCAGTTCCTTCATGACTGCGTATACGCCGCCGGCTTCGTTCAGGTCTTCCATATAGGTCGGACCTGCCGGTGCCAGATGGCAGAGATTCGGAGTGCGTGCCGATACTTCATTGGCAATGTCCACATTGATCTCAACACCTGCTTCATGAGCGATGGCAGGAAGGTGAAGCATGGAATTCGTGGAGCAGCCCAGTGCCATATCCACTGTGAGTGCATTCATAAATGCTTTCTCGGTCATTATATCACGGGGCCGGATATCTTTCCTGAGCAGTTCCATGATCTGCATGCCTGCGCTCTTCGCAAGGCGCAGTCTGTCAGAATAGACAGCCGGAATGGTTCCGTTTCCGGACAGGCCCATTCCCAGTGCCTCCGTCAGGCAGTTCATGCTGTTTGCAGTGTACATACCGCTGCAGCTTCCGCAGGTAGGACATACCTTGCGCTCGTATTCCTGAAGCTGTTCTTCTGTGATCTTTTTGGCGGAAAACTCTCCGACTGCCTCAAACATTGAGCTCAGAGAACGCTTGCGGCCGTATACATGGCCGGCCATCATGGGGCCGCCCGACACAAAGATCGTCGGAACATTGATCCTGGCCGCAGCCATCAGAAGACCCGGCACATTCTTGTCGCAGTTCGGTACCATGACCAGAGCGTCGAACTGGTGGGCTTTCGCCATGCATTCCGTGGAGTCGGCGATCAGGTCTCTGGTAACCAGAGAATACTTCATGCCTTCATGACCCATGGCGATTCCATCACACACAGCGATTGCCGGGAATACTCTCGGCACGCCGCCTGCCATGGCTACACCCATACGGACCGCTTCCACGATCTTGTCGATATTCATATGTCCCGGAACGATCTCGTTGTAGGAGCTGACGATACCGATCAGCGGCTTCTTCATTTCTTCCTGGGTGAAACCGAGGGCGTTGAACAGAGATCTGTGCGGCGCCTGCTGGACGCCTTTCTTTACCGCATCACTTTTCATAATTCATTTCCTCCTCAATATTCAGACAGCTTCCGCAACCAGATCTCCCATCCTGATGCAGCCGACCGTCTCGATCTCTGCATTCTGTGTAACCAGATCCGGTGTCCTGTATCTCTTCAGTACATTTTCAACAGCCTGCTCGATCGCACAGGCAGCTTCTTCCTCTCCCAGTGAATAGCGGAGCATCATCGCAGCCGACAGGATCGTCGCCAGCGGGTTGGCAAGGTCTTTCCCTGCTATGTCCGGAGCGCTTCCGTGGCTGGGCTCATAGAGCCCGAATGTGCCTTCCGCCAGGGACGCGCTGGGCTGCATACCGATGGATCCGGTCACCATGGATGCCTCATCCGACAGGATATCTCCAAACATATTCTCTGTCAGGACCACATCAAACTGGGACGGTCTGCGCACCAGCTGCATGGACGCATTATCCACAAACATATTTTCCACAGTGACTTCAGGATAGTCTTTCGCCACCTGTGCCACGACTTTTCTCCAGAGTCTGGAAGAATCCAGAACGTTGGCCTTGTCCACCAGGGTCAGTTTCTTTCCCCTGAGCATCGCCGTATCAAAGGCCTTCACGGCAATGCGGCGGATCTCGGACTCGGTATACGCAAGGACATCTGTCGCGACCTCTTCGCCGTTCACAACTTCCGTCTTGTGTTCACCGAAATAAAGACCGCCTGTGAGTTCTCTGAGAATGACGAAATCGATCCCTTCATCTGCAATGGATTCCTTCAGGGGACAGGAATCTTTCAGATCATCATACAGCTTTGAGAAACGAAGGTTTGCAAACAGTCCCAGTGCCTTGCGGATCCCCAGAAGCCCCGCTTCAGGCCTCTTCGATGGTTCCAGTCTGTACCAGGGGCTGGTCGCAGGATCGCCTCCGATCGAGCCCATCAGAACCGCGTCGCTTTTCTTTGCCAGTTCGACAGTCTCATCGGTCAGCGGCACTCCGTACCGGTCGATGGAGGATCCGCCCAGATACAGTGTAGTATAGTTGAGTTCGAAGCCGAACCTCAAACCTGTCCGCCGCTTTGTCAAGCACCTTGACCGCCTCTCGAACGATCTCCGGTCCGATACCGTCGCCGTAGATCACACCGATCTGATAACTTCTGCTCTCTTTCCCCATAATATTCAATCCTTTCCCTGCAAAATGACTATGCTCTGCTCATATTAAATTATCTTTTTTGTTTTTTCAACCACAATCGAAATATTTATGTTATAATACCCACATGATTCCAAAAATCTTCCGAATAACAAGGGGTAAACCATATGGATAATCTTGATTATCAGATTCTGACCGAACTGAAACAGAATGCCAGACAGACTGCATCTGATATCAGCAAGACCATCCACCTGTCGGTCTCAACGGTCATTGAACGTATCAAAAAAATGGAAAAATCCGGACTCATTCAGTCCTATACTGTGATCTGTGACGACGGCAAGCTCGGCAATGACATCACCGTCCTCATGGAGATCAGCATGGAACACCCCAGGTTCAACGATGCGTTCATCGTTCATATCAACAAGGATCCCAACATCATCGCATGCTATTATCTGACGGGTGAATTCGATTTCATGCTGAAGATCTGCTGCAGATCCAGTGATCATCTGGAGCGGATCCACAACCGGATCAAGGATTATCCGGGTGTTCGTCTGACCAGGACTCACTACGTCCTCCGGACGGTGAAGAACATTCATTCTTCCGGATTTGAACCCGAGCCTGTTGAGGCTCCCATTCCTGACGGTGCTTCAGACACAAAGTCTAAATAATACGCAGAAAGGCTGCCGTAACCTGCGGCAGCCTTTTTGTATGCATTTTTCTGTTTTCCGTACCGGTCACTTCTTATCTGCTGCCGGTGCGTCGGCAACGCCGTCGGAAGCTTTCTCGATCTCAACGATCGCGCTCTTTCTCATCGGGATACGGCAGTTTCTGTTGCTGCCGAACTCAACGATGCAGTCTTCCTCAGACACTGCGATAACAGTCCCATAGAATCCGCTGGAGGTGACAACCGTATCACCGACCTCCATGGTGCTCAGAAGAGCCTGCATTCTCTTCTGCTCTTTCTTCTGGGGACGGATCGCGAAGAAATACATGGCACCGAAGATGATGACGATATACACGACCATCATGATCATCCCACCGGTTCCTGCTCCGCCAGCGGCAGTTAAAAGTGTAAGATTCATTCGAATTAGTCCTCCTCAATATAATTGACTGCTCAGAGTATTTTACACAACTTCAAAGTATGGTTCAAGACTTATTTGGATTCATTAGAAGTCCTTCCTGAACTGATCATACCTGTGTTCATCGATCGCATCCCGTATCTCTTCCATCAGGTGATTATAGAAATACAGATTGTGCAGCACCAGAAGTCTCATGCCCAGCATCTCTTTTGCCTTGAACAGATGATGGATATAGGCACGGGTGTAGCTTCTGCAGGCAGGACACTGACATCCTTCCTCGATGGGTGCCTCGTCAAAGGTAAACTTCGCATTGTTGAGATTGATCTTCCCGTGGTGCGTGTAGGCATGTCCGTGTCTTCCGTTTCTGGACGGATACACACAGTCAAAGAAATCCACGCCGCGCCAGACACCTTCCACAATGTTCAGCGGTGTCCCGACCCCCATCAGATAGACCGGCTTGTCCTGCGGAAGATGCGGGACCGTTCCGTCCAGGATCCGGTACATCTCTTCATGGGTCTCACCGACCGCAAGTCCGCCTACCGCATAACCGTCCAGATCCAGCTCAGCGATCCGTTTCGCATGTTCGATCCGGATGTCATCAAAAACAGCGCCTTGATTGATACCGAAGAGCATCTGGTCCTTGTTGATCGTATCTTCCAGGCTGTTGAGCTGTGCCATCTTATCCCTGCACCGCACCAGCCAGCGGTATGTCCGGTCGACAGACGCCTGAACGTATTCTCTGTCCGCGCGTGAGGAAGGACATTCATCGAACGCCATGGCGATGGTGGATGCAAGATTGGACTGGATCTGCATGCTCTCTGCCGGTCCCATGAAGATCTTATGACCATCAATATGGGAGCGGAAAGTCACACCTTCTTCCTTGATCCTGC
>OMSN01000180.1 GCA_900313765.1 uncultured Eubacteriales bacterium | reverse complement strand
GAAAAACGCTCTTCTTACTCATTTTGTTCCCTCCAAGCTGCTCATTGTGCGACAGTTACTTCTGTGGTGACCACAGTATCATTTTTATTCATTAATTATACTGCATTTCGGGTCATCACGAAAGAGGCATCTTGACTTATACTATTCTCCAATTATTGCCATGAAGCCAATATCTCTTCGATCTTCCGGCAGATCTCTTCCCTGCCATCTCCGGACTGGGCAGAAAATGGAATCACGGTTGTCCCCTTCGGTGCTTTCAGCCCTTCCCGGATGACCTTCATCTGCTTCTGGAGCTGGCTGCGCTTGATCTTATCCGACTTGGTGGCGATAATGATCGGTTGGAAGCCGCCTGCCGTGATCCACTCATACATCTGGCGGTCATTGTCGTTGGGTTCGTGGCGGATGTCCACCAGGAGAAAGACGGCTCTCAGATTGGCGGAGGATTTCAGGTACCGTTCCACCATTTTCCCCCACTTCGCTTTCTCATCCAGCGACACATTGGCAAATCCATATCCGGGCAGATCTACCAGGTGGAAGATCTCCGCTCTCTCTTCTTCAGCCTGTTCCATCAGCGCGTCGACTTGATAATAGTTGATCGTCCGTGTCTTTCCGGGAGTCTCCCCGACTCTCGCAAGCCGCTTTCTCTGCATCAGTGCATTGATCAGAGAGGACTTGCCCACGTTGGAGCGTCCTGCAAACGCGATCTCGGGGAGATCTGTCTCAGGCATGGAGCTGGTATATCCGCAGACAATATTCAACTGTGCATTTCGTATCTTCATAGTATCTGTTTCCTTTGTCAATACAGGGCTGCCGCACCAGGTGCGGCAGCCCTGCAGGCATGTTTCTGTATTTCGTTTACGCAGTCTCTTCGATCTTATTCTTTCTGCCGCGTTTTCCCGTGTCAGATGAATCGTCTGACGGTTCCACGGATCCATCACGATAGGTGATCCGTGGTCTCTGTGACGCTTCGATCGATTCCTTCGTCATCACGCAGCTGACCGCATTCTTGTCGCTGGGCAGCTCAAACATGATATCGAGCATGGAATTCTCAATGATGGAACGAAGGCCTCTTGCACCGATCTTGCGCTCAATCGTCTTATCGGCAATCGCTTCGATCGCTTCTTTCTCAAAGGTCAGTTCCACGCCGTCCAGTTCAAACAGCTTCTGGTACTGACGGATGATCGCATTCTTTGGCTCAGTAAGGATCCGGATCATCGCGTCACGATCCAGCGCATTCAGGCTGACAACGATCGGCACGCGTCCGATGAATTCCGGAATCAGTCCGAAACGGATCAGATCCTGCGGAAGTACATTCTTGAGGATCTCCCCGATATTCTCTTCCCGTTTTTCCGTGATCTCTGCCAGGAATCCCATGGACTTCGTATCCATACGGCTCTCGATGATCTTGTCCAGACCTTCGAATGCACCGCCGCAGATAAACAGGATGTTGGTCGTATCGATCTGGATCAGTTCCTGATGCGGGTGCTTCCTGCCGCCCTGAGGCGGAACAGAGGCCAGTGTCCCTTCGACGATCTTCAGCAATGCCTGCTGCACGCCTTCACCGGATACATCTCTGGTGATGGAGACGTTCTCACTCTTGCGGGTGATCTTGTCGATCTCATCGATATAGATGATGCCTCTCTGGGCACGGTCGATATCATAGTCCGCTGCCTGGATCAGCTTCAGCAGGATGTTTTCGACGTCTTCACCGACATAGCCTGCCTCTGTGAGGGAGGTGGCATCTGCGATAGCAAACGGCACGTTCAGCAGCTTCGCCAGAGTCTGTGCAAGATAGGTCTTTCCTGAACCGGTGGGACCGAGCATAAGGATATTGCTCTTCTGCAGTTCGACATCACCTACCGAGGTCCGCCCACTGTTGGACAGAACTCTCTTATAGTGATTGTATACTGCGACCGAGAGCGTCTTCTTCGCTTCTTCCTGTCCGATCACATACTCGTCCAGGAACTCCTTGATCTCTCTGGGCGTGCGAAGATTGATCTCACTGTCAGTGCTCTGTGTCTCTTCGTCTGCAAGTTCCTCCTCCATGATCTCCGAGCATACATCGATACACTCATCACAGATGTAGACCCCGCCCGGTCCTGCGATCAGTTTCCGGACCTGGTCCTCGGTCTTATTGCAGAATGAACATCTGATCTTTTCAAAATTCTTATTTGCCATGTTTCCCCTTATATATCACAGATTACCGGGAAGTTACCACCTGGTCGATCAGGCCATAGGCAAGAGCCTCTTCCGCACTCATCCAATGATCACGTTCTGTGTCTCGCTCGATCACTTCGATCGGCTGTCCGCTGTTTTCAGACAGATACTGATTCAGCTTCTTCCGGGTCTCAATGATCTGTTCAGCCTGGATCTTGATATCACTTGCCTGTCCCTGTGCACCACCGGAAGGCTGATGGATCATGATCTGGGAATTCGGAAGAGCGAACCTCTTTCCTTTTGCTCCGCCTGCCAGAAGAAATGCACCCATGCTGGCTGCCATTCCGATACAGGTGGTGGACACATCGCATTTGATATAGTGCATGGTATCATAGATCGCCCAGCCGGCAGAAACAGATCCTCCCGGGCTGTTGATATACAGATGAATGTCCTTATTGGGATCTTCCGACTCCAGGAACAGCATCTCCGCGACAATGATATTCGCAGAAACGTCGGTAACTTCTTCCCCGAGGAAAATGATACGGTCCTTCAGAAGTCTGGAATACAGATCATACGAGCGCTCGCCGCGCGATGTCTGTTCAATCACATACGGAATTAATGCCATGTACTGTTACTCCTCCGAATCTTCCTTTACATCAAGATCTTCCTGAGGCATATCAACCTCTACAGCGGCCTCGGCGATCTTCTTCACTGCTTCCTGGACAGCGAGATCCTGCTTCATCTGCTTCCTGGACTCCTCGCCCATCAGATCATACAGTTTCTCCTTCTCCATCTTGTAAGCTTCCGCCATCTTGCTGATCTCTTCATCAAATCTCTCATCAGAGATCTCGATGTTCTCAGCAGCTGCGACTGCCTCAAGAACCAGGCTGTTCTGGATACGCTCGATAGCCTGCGGCTTCATCTGCTCCAGCATCTTCTGATTATTCAGTCCGGTGAACTGCATATACTGATCCACGGACAGACCCTGGGATTGAATCTGCTGTGCGAACTCTTCCAGCATGCGGGATGCCTGATCCTCGATCATGGCCTCCGGGATCTCCATGGAAGCATTCTTCACGGCTGCCTTGACTGCAGCAGTCTCTCTCTCGGACTTCGCCTGTGCTTCCTTGCGCTCGCGGATCTTCTTTTCCACATCAGCCTTGTACTCATCGACTGTATCGAATTCGGAAACATCCTGTACGAAATCGTCATTCAGTTCCGGAACCTGACGCTCGGAGATGCTGTTGACTCTGCACTTGAACACTGCAGCCTTGCCCTTGAGAGACTCCTCGTGATAATCCTCCGGGAAGGTGACATTTACATCGAAGTCCTCTCCGATGTTCTTGCCGACGATCTGCTCCTCGAATCCCGGAATAAAGGATCCGGAGCCGATGGTCAGGTCATAGTCTTCTGCCTTGCCGCCTTCAAATGCTTCTCCGTCCACATATCCGTCAAAGTTCAGCTTGATATGATCGCCGTCTTTGACCGGACGGTCATCCACATCCAGATCACGTGCATTCTGATTGCGCTCACGGTCGATGTCAGCCATGATCTCTTCTTCCGTGACAGTGATCTCTTTCTTCGGGATCTCAACGCCCAGGTACTGACCAAGGACTACTCCCGGCTTCAGCGCGACGGTTGCTGTGTAGATGAAAGGCTTTCCTTCCTCTACCTGTGTGACATC
>OMSN01000232.1 GCA_900313765.1 uncultured Eubacteriales bacterium | reverse complement strand
CGCGAAAGAAGGGCTCTGGCTGGACGATTACTATATTGTGACTGACAGCGACGGCAGTTCCTACGTCTGGGCTGCTTCGAATGACAATAAACTGGAGAAGCGCACTGTTCAACTCGGAGATGCTGATGAGAAACTGATGCAGCATCAGATTGTCTCCGGACTGACAGAAGACGATTATATCTGCCAGCCGCAGGAGATCCTGGAAGAAGGGCTTCCGGTCGTCTACAACAGTGAATCCGGTTTCGAGGAAACCGAGAGCATGTACACCTGGGATGACGAGTGGGACATGGAAGATGACGAGGAGTACTGGGACGAGACGGAAGACTGGGACGAGACAGAAGAATGGCTGGATGAGGATATGTTCTTCTACGAAGGAGAAGGGGATCTGACAGGTTTCTATAATCCTGATGATGAGGTGTACGACGAAGAAGTGGAGACTGATGAAGAAGGCTATATCATCATGGACTGACAGAAGGAGAGTTGGACATTGGTTCTGAAACTGGATCATATCTATAAAGACTATATCACGCCGAAGCTTGTGGTTCCGGTGCTTCATGACGTATGCCTTCACGTGGAGGAAGGTGAATACGTCGCGATCATGGGACCTTCCGGCTCCGGGAAGTCCACTCTGATGAATATCATCGGCTGCCTGGACCGGCCGACAAAAGGAACCTACGAACTGAACGGGGAAAATGTCCTGAACAAGGATGACAAAGCGATGGCGGCGATCCGCCTGAACAATCTGGGATTCGTATTTCAGAACTTTGAACTGCTGTCAAGGCAGACTGCACTGGACAATGTTGAACTGCCGCTGGTCTATGCCGGCGTGAAGAAGCGGGAGAGAGTGCAGCGCGCCAAGGCGGCCTTAACAAGAGTCGGACTGCAGGATCGTATGAATTTTACCCCGGCACAGCTGTCCGGAGGACAGAAACAGAGAGTCGCGATCGCAAGAGCCATGGTGAACCACCCTCGGGTCCTTCTGGCGGATGAGCCGACCGGTGCTCTGGACTCACGTTCCAGTACGGCACTGATGAAACTGTTTGATGAACTCAATTCGGAGGGGGTCACGATCGTCATGATCACCCACTCTCCGGAGATCGCATCCTATGCAAAGCGTGTATGCAACATATTCGACGGGATCCTGACAGAACGTACGGACTCTGACAGGACACGGATCGAATCCGCGGGAGGCATACGATAAATGAGAAAAGTACGGACAATTCTGATCACTGTAGTGATCCTGGCGCTGCTGCTGGCCGGGCTGAGTTATGCTGCCCGCAGGAGAGCTTCCGCCGCATCGAACAGAGTTGTTGAAGTTACTGCTGTTGAAAATGTAAATGATTATGCGGGCTACTATGGATATGGAAGCACCATGGAAGGTGTGATCATTTCCAAAGACACGCAGACGGTTCAACGGAATGGTTCCTACGCTCTGAAGAAGATCTATGTCGAGGAGGGGGATAAGGTTAAAAAAGGTGACAAACTCCTCGAATACGACATGGAGAAACTCGAACTGGAAGCGGAGAAAGCCGGCCTTGACAAGTGGGGGCTGGAACTGGAACTGGATAGTATGGAGAAACAGCTGGCACTGCTGAAACGCGGCATTGTCCCTGTTGATGACGATTCTTCCTACCGTTATTCCGGAAGCACCGGATCAAGCGCCGATGATGATGACGACGAATACGAAGACGCAGACGGTGACGTGGATTATGACTATTCCGATGATGAAGCAGATTATGAAGATGAGGATTATGTCGACGCGACCGGGTCTTCGGATGAAGAACTGCCGGAGCAGGAACTTCTCAGTGCGCAGGAGGAGCCTGCGGAAGACGGACTGATCGCCGTCCAGGAAGACGGAATCTCAGAGGACGCGGCCTTCGATATTGTGGAAGATTCTGATAATGAGGGCATCATAGAAGACACCGGTGAGGGCGTGATCAGCGATCCTTCCGGTTCCGGAGTGATCGACGTTGAAGACGGAGAAGAAGAATACGATCCGGAGATCGCACTGATCAGCAGCGTCAATGCGTTCCTGAGCGCAGTGAATGAGATCACCGAGGTTGCGAACACATCTCTGTCCTCTCTGGGAACTGCGGATATGGCAGAGAAGATCTCAGATGTGCTGGATACGTTCCGGTCACAGTTTGGAGAACAGCTGACCAGCGAACAGACCACAGTGCTCGGTGAGACCATCACCGTGAATGACTACACCGTCACGGATGCAGTGGCCTCCAGTGTGGGAGAGACAACGGCACATGTTATGCAGACGGCCTACGACAGACTCTGTGCGTATCAGTTTGTGTCTGTCATGGAACTGCTGAACGCTGACAAGAAGTCTTCCTCCGAGGAAGGAACAGAAGGTGCCGGAGCCAAGATCAATCTGGTCCGTGCAGCCGCCCAGCTGCTGGCATCCCTTCCTTCCACAGTGTTTAACCACGAAGAAGCGTTGTTTACAACCGCCTATGATGCGCTGAACGGAAAATGGACTGCCGACGGAAAAGAGAGCAGGGTTGAATATCTGAAGAATCTGTCCGATCTGTATAACGGATCAACCGTCGTAGAGCAGAACACCGAGGAGCAGGACACTGTTTCCACAGAGGGTATGAGCCCTTATGATGTTGACGACGGTATTGACTATGACGGGGATGATGGAGAAGATGTTGATTTCGCACAGCTGATCAAGGAGATGGAGAATGCAATCTTTGAACAGAAGCTCCTTATTCGTGAAGCAGAGCTTGAAGTGAAGGAATACAAGGAGAAACTGAACGGCAAGATCGTATATGCGATCCTTGACGGGGTGGTCTTGTCATCCAGTTCGACAGGTGTAGGGTCGGACAATGGTCCGATCATGGTGATCACGGGTAAGAAAGGTCTGTATGTCAAAGGCGTTGTCAAGGAAAACTCACTCGACACGGTGAAGATCGGCGATACGGTCTATGGGTCCACTTACAGCAGCGCGCCGTTTACGGCGGAGATCGTAGAGATCTCCCCATATCCGGAGACCGGAAACAGCTATTACTATTACAGCTACGGGGATGATAACTC
>OMSN01000238.1 GCA_900313765.1 uncultured Eubacteriales bacterium | reverse complement strand
TGCTGTGGCAGCGGCTGCGTGGGCCTGAGCCTGGCCTCGCTGGCCCCCCACGCCCGCGTCACCCTTTCCGACCTCAGCCCCGACGCGCGCTTCACCTACGCCGACCTGAGCGCCGACGTGGCGAAGTGGCGGAAGGGTAAGTGTAAAGTTGAAAGTGTAAAGTGTAAAGTTGAGGGCGGGAATCTTGTTGCCCGCGCGCGAAAGATTGCAGCACTGTGCGATCTGATGGCAGACCTCCTCCACATCATCATCCAGATAGTGATCCGCCTTAGACGGATCCCGGTAGCAGATGAATTTCCCGTCCTGATAGTAATGTCCGGGCGGGAACGGCATTACCTTCCCGCATACCGGGGTCAGCATCTTCGGCTCTGATGCGAACACAACCGCGCCGTCTTCATCATAGCCGTAGTACAGCGGCCGGATCCCGATGGGATCGCGGGCTGCGATGAAGGAACCCGCCTGTGCGTCATAGAGGACCAGGGCAAACTCCGCATCCAGAAGAGAGAACATGCTGCAGCCCAGACGCTCGTACAGAGGCAGCAGGATCTCACAGTCACTGTCACTCTCAAAGTGATAACCCAGTGAGATCAGATATTCCTTCAGTGGGCGGAACCCGTACAGCTCCCCGTTGCAGACACAGGCATTCCCATTTCTTGTAAACGGCTGCATGCCTGCCTCTGTCAGACCCATGATGGACAGCCGGTCGAACCCCAGTATGCCGCCCGGCACCCGGAGCGTTCTTGTCATATCCGGCCCTCTGGAAGAGGCGACAGACAGAAGATCCTGACAGGTTTCTTCTGAAACTTTACTGCTGCAATACCCCAATACAGTACACATAGAGATCCCTCCGTTCCAGAATCCGGAGAATCCCCTGCCCGCATTGTCACAAAGCGTTCTCCGGAAATAAGAAAAGGGACGCAGATGCCCGGCTGAGCCGGACACCCTTGTCCCTATCCGTTCCTGTGTTTTCTTTTATTGATTCCTGATGGAGTTTCCTTTTATTGACTCCTGAAGGAGTTTCTTATTTTACTGAGAATTCTTACACAGGGAAATGCCGGAAGTCAACAGAGAATGGTTAGTTTGGCCATACTCGTTTTATATGATGAAACTGGTATTTTGGGTATTAGACGATACTTTTCCGGTATGTTATAAGGGAGAAATAAAGCAAGGGCGCTTTGAAGAGAGTCATTCTCTGTCAGCGCCTCTTTTTATTTTAGAGGAGGAAACGTTATGAAGAAGACTACATCTGTTCCGGAAATATACGGCAGTCTTGTTTTCAGTGACAGGGTCATGAGAGAACGCCTGCCCAAGGATATCTACAGAGCTGTCCACAAGACCATCCAGAATGGCACGCACCTGGAACTGGATGTGGCCAATTCGGTTGCGGCCGTCATGAAAGAGTGGGCGATCGAGAACGGTGCGACTCATTTCACACACTGGTTCCAGCCGATGACAGGACTGACCGCCGAAAAGCACGACAGCTTCATCTCCCCGGAGGGAGACGGCACTGTCATCATGGAATTCTCCGGCAAAGAGCTGGTCAAGGGAGAGCCGGACGCGTCCAGCTTCCCGTCAGGCGGACTGAGAGCCACCTTCGAGGCGAGAGGTTATACCGCGTGGGACCCGTCTTCACCGGCATTTATAAAGGATGGTTCTCTGTATATCCCGACAGCATTCCTGTCCTACGGCGGAGAGGCGCTGGACAAGAAGACTCCGCTCCTTCGCTCCATGGAAGCACTGAGCAGAGAGGCAGTGAAAGTCCTGCAGCTGCTGGGCGACAGTGAAGTCACCCGCGTTACCACAACGATCGGTTCCGAACAGGAATATTTCCTGATTGACAAGGAGATGTACCTCAGCAGAAAAGATCTCCTGTTGTGTGGACGGACGCTCCTGGGGGCTCCGGCACCGAAGGGTCAGGAGATGGAGGACCACTACTTCGGAGTCCTGAAGCCGAGAGTGTCCGAATTCATGCACGAGCTGGACGAAGAACTCTGGAAGCTGGGGATCCCGGTCAAGACCAAGCACAACGAAGTCGCACCTGCCCAGCATGAGCTGGCACCGGTCTTTGAGACCGCGAACGTGGCAGTTGACCACAACCAGCTGACCATGGAGACCATGAAGAAGGTTGCTGACAGACATGGTTTTGCATGCCTGCTCCACGAGAAGCCATTTGACGGCGTCAACGGTTCCGGCAAGCACAACAACTGGTCGATCCAGACCAACACGGGAATCAACCTGCTCAGTCCGGGCAGACATCCGGGCGAGAACCTGGTGTTCCTGACCTTCCTGATCTCCGTGATTGCGGCAGTGGACAAATATGCAGATCTTCTCAGAGTATCGGTCGCCTCTGCCGGCAACGACCATCGTCTTGGTGCAAATGAAGCACCGCCGGCCATCATTTCCATTTTCCTTGGAGATGAGCTCACAGCAGTTCTCGATTCCCTGGAGCATGGCGAGACCTTCGAGAGCGCCGGAAAGCAGCAGATGGGAACCGGTGCGCAGGTCCTGCCGCATATCACCAGAGACACCACAGACCGCAACAGAACATCGCCGTTCGCATTTACCGGCAACAAGTTCGAGTTCCGCATGCCAGGTTCAGCCCTGTCCGTGGCAAACCCCAACATCGTGCTGAACACTGCAGTGGCGGATACCCTGGCGGATCTTTACGAAGATCTGGTGAAGATTCCGGAAGAAGAGAGAATGCAGAAACTGCCGGGTCTGCTGCGCAGCCTGCTGGAGCAGCATAAGAGAGTCATCTTCAACGGAAACGGCTATACCGATGAATGGATCGAAGAGGCGCACCGAAGAGGTCTCGATGATCTGAGAGCACTTCCGGACGCCATGCCCAGATGGATCAGCGACAAGAGCGTCGCACTGTTCACAAGGCACCAGGTCCTGACAAAAGAAGAACTGTTCTCCAGATACGAGATGGTCCTTGAGAACTATTACAAAGCGATCCATATCGAAGCACTGACACTGCAGGAGATGGTCCG
>OMSN01000270.1 GCA_900313765.1 uncultured Eubacteriales bacterium | reverse complement strand
GGCCGGGTTCTTCTTTGCTTATGGGAATCGGACTTTATTCTCCGCAGATTGCTGCGGATTTTTCTCTTGCCCATGCTTTCATTTCTGCTGCATTCGCAGGTGTCAGCCAGTGAGCTTCGACCTGTTTGTCAACGCTGCTGTCGAACCGTGACAGGTATGCTTCCCGGCTCCCGTAGAGGGAGAGGAATGTCTCTTTTGTGAAATAAGTCATCCTGCCGCAGATTCCTTCTGGATCATCCGGGTTGCAGGCAATGTAGGAGGCGATCGGAACATCCAGGTATGGATTGCGCAGTCCGCCCAGGGCGTTGCCGTGTTCGTCGAACACCAGTGATCCGTCTTTCCTTGTGATGACAGGGATCTCTTCGGGTGCTTCCTGCAGGGTTGCCCAGCGGTGGAGTTTCTCCAGCAGGCCGCAGACATAGTATTCCACATGCATGTCATTGATATGCTCCAGCAGCCGTGTATCCAGATTCGGCATCTTGGCGCCGGTTTTCTCGACTTCGGAGGTTGCGCACAGTACCGGACAGATGATGTCGGTGTGCGGTGAACCCGGAATCTCATAATAACGGCACTTGTTGTCAGGCGTATCCGAATTGGGTACCTGAATATTCAGAAG
Source organism: uncultured Eubacteriales bacterium (assembly GCA_900313765.1). Taxonomy (GTDB): domain Bacteria; phylum Bacillota; class Clostridia; order Lachnospirales; family Lachnospiraceae; genus Porcincola. The sequence goes on along the minus strand of OMSN01000270.1, from coordinate 3,011 downwards.
TTCTCCATCTACAAATAAACGGAATAGTGTCAGGTCCGCTTCACTCCTCCAGACGGAGATCACCGATATGATCGCTCTGCCGGATCGAGCGCTGCACCAGGGCACCGACGATATTCAGGTATCCATCGAAGATCTGCCCGCAGCCTGCGGGAGGATCGATGCCTGGCAGACGGTTATATCTGTCGAAATAACTCACGAAGGTATTCAGATATGCGCCGCTCTGGCTCTGACCGGCCAGATAGACATATTTTACAGGGAAGCCGCCCATGCAGTTTCCCTTGCCGCCGCACCGAAGCAGAGTTCCCGTCTGCGCCAGCATATCCCAGAACAGTCCTTCTTCTGTCCCGGGCAGAGTGGCGGACTTTGATATCACCGGCATGGGGATGGGTTCGCCGCTTGACCAGTTGAGTACCTCTCATAATCGAAGTTCTTCAGACTCTGCACGTTGCAGGGCTTGCTGGTCACTCCCACATATCCGTGTCCGTTCTCCATGCACCAGAGCCAGATGCGGTGCCAGAGATCTTCGATATCGTATCCCTGTGTGGCATTCAGGATATCTACATACACAAAACCTGAAAACTGATCCGGATCTTTTGGCCTGCGCACAAGGATCCGGTTCTTGTAAGGAAGAGCCTCCTTATAGATCACAGCCCTGTCATTTTCATCCGTGTCATATACATTTGCCCTGCCGCTCAGGAAATATTCTTCTTCGACATATCCGTAGTCTGCGACATGAAGCGGTGTGCGGCTGTATTCCATAGCGCAGAAGGGATGAGAGTTCTCTGTCACCGCTATTGGTCCTTCCACCTCGGGAAGAGAACTGAACGATCTGCTGATCAATACGTCCTGATTCATAGCGCCTCCTTTGCTACTTGATCGCTGCCCTCATTACTGCTTCTTCAGAGAGGTGTTCTCTGTCGAATTCACCTGTGATATGCCCGCTGCTGATGACCAGTACTCTGTCGCTCATGGCAAGGAGCTCCGGCATGTCGGAGGAAACCATCACAATGGAGATTCCACTCTTCACGAGTTCTCCCATGAGGGAGTAGATCTCTGCCTTCGCACCGACATCCACGCCCTTGGTCGGTTCATCGACGAAGAGGATCTTCGGGGATTTCAGCAGCCATTTGGACAGAACAACTTTCTGCTGGTTGCCTCCGGACAGTGTATTCACGATGGTATGGATTGACGGAGCTTTGATCTTCAGGCGGTCGAACATGGAGGTGGTCCGCTTGTTTTCCTCTTTTGCGTCGATCATGATCCCGCCTTTTGTCGGGATTTCCTTCAGGCTCGGAAGATACATATTGTCCCGGATCGACAGCATCCAGACGAAGCCGTTGAGCTTTCTCTCCTCTGTGACAAAGCCGATTCCATGATCGATCGCGTCCGGCGGACCGGAGATCTGAACGGATTGTCCTTCGATCTCGACTGTCTTCGTAACGCCTTTGGTGATCTGCCCGAATATCGCGCCGAGGATCTCACTGCGACCCGCGCCGACCAGCCCGCCGATGCCGAGGCTCTCACCTTTTCTGACACTGAAGGAGATGTCCTCCACGATATTACGGTTCTTGATGGTGGGATGGGGTACGCTCAGGTGCTCCACTTTCATGATAACATCGCCAATCGGTACACTGACCTTGGGATAGAGGTTTTCGATCTTGCGGCCGACCATCTCCTCGATCAGAGTCTGTTCATCCACTTCCTGGATATCATGTACCCGGATGGACTGGCCGTCACGAAGAACCATCACGCGGTCGCAGATCCGATACACTTCATCAAGCTTATGCGAGATATAGATACAGGAGACACCCCGGGAGCGCAGCTCATTCAGGATATCCATCAGCTGATCCACTTCCTGATTGGTCAGTGCCGAGGTCGGTTCATCCAGCACCAGAATCTTCGGATCCTTGATATAGGCACGCATCAGGGCAACCATCTGCATCTGACCGCTGTTGAGCTTGCCGACCCTGTCCCTGGGATCTGCACTGATGCCGATGCGCTCCAGTATCTCTCCTGTTTTTCTGTAGAGAGTCGGGAAGTCGACCCGCTCACCTTTACCGGGAAGATTACCCAGGTACAGGTTCTCCGCGATGCTGGAGGCAAGGACCATGTTGATCTCCTGATAGATCATCTCGATGCCGCATTTCTGAGCATCGGCAACATCCTTCAGGATTACGTTGTTCCCTTTATAGAGGATATCTCCTTCGTAGGTTCCATGGGGATAGGTGCCGCTCAGAATCTTCATCAGAGTGGATTTGCCGGCGCCGTTTTCTCCGCAGATCCCCAGGATCTCGCCCTCGCGCAGCTGCAGGGAGACATGATCGAGCGCAAGGACACCGGGAAACCGCTTTGTCACATTTCTCATTTCCAGTAAATATTCTGCCATCTGATCACCACCTATCTCAGACTGTGCTGCTCAGCTTCTGACGATACTTGTCAATGGCTACGGAAATAAGAAGAATGATACCGAATATCAGGTTCTGCCAGAAACTGTCGACGCGGATCAGGACCAGGCCGTTGCTGATCACTGCCAGCAGAAGGCAGCCCAGGATACTGCCGACTACGGAACCGCTTCCGCCGAACATACTTGTTCCGCCGATAATGACGGCAGCCATTACTGTCAGCTCTGTGCCGGAGCCGGCAGTTGTCTGTGCGCTTGCGAATCTGGAAGCCATGAAGATGCCGACCAGCGCCGCGAAGACAGAGACCAGGATATGGACCTGGCGCCTTCTTCTCTTGACCGGAATACCGGACATGCGGGCGGTCTCCGGGTTCCCTCCGACTGCGAACAGGGATCTTCCATACTTGGTGTAGGAGAGGATCCACTGGAAGATTGCTGCGAGTACCAGGGAGACAATGATGGTGATATAGATCTTTCCAAAAGCCTTAGCCTGTCCAAGCATTTTAAAGAGGGGAGTGGCACCGCTTACGGACAGTCCCTTCGTAGTGATGGATACGATGCCGCTTACCGCGTACTGAATGCCCAGCGTAACGATCAGGGCAGGCAGATC
>OMSN01000177.1:1668-5526 GCA_900313765.1 uncultured Eubacteriales bacterium | reverse complement strand
GCTGCGGTTATGTGAATACTCACCGATGGTCGGCTACTGGATGCTGAATGACATCGCATTCTCCATCGCCAATATGACCAGCCGCCCACAGGCAGGTGTAAGTCTTCTGGACAAATCCGGTATACCGCTTCCTGCCTACCATGCATACAGTTTCCTGACCAGACTTGGTTCTGTCCTGATCCGCCGCGGGGAGCATTACTGCATCACAAGGAGCGATCCCGGATGCTATCAGATCCTGGCCTATTACTACGTGCGTCCCGCGGATCTTCACAAACTGCAGCATGCGGAGAAGATCTCCATGACAGACATGTATTCCTACTTTGAGGACAGCCCGCCTATTGATTTCCACTTTACACTGACCGATCTGGAACCTGGTGTGTACCGGATCCACAGATATCTGCTGAATCGCTCTCACGGCAGTCTCCATGACCTGCTTCTGGCAGGTCTGACAGCGTCCAATCTTGACGAAGAGCGTTATCTGAGAAGGATCCATCTGCTGAAACCCCATATGGAGGATTATCTGTCAGGAACATGCAGGCCTCTGGAGAACATGACATACATTGAAACAGAAAATGATCTGGAGCTGGAAGTCCATCTGTCTGTTCACAATGTCTGTCTGTGGGTCATCACTATGGAGACGTGATCGTTAAACGAATATGCCTGCTTTCCTTTGAGAAACATAACAGCCACAGGATCTTCAGGCCGCACCAATGTGCGAAGCCTGTATCCTGCGGCTGTTTCATGTCATGACTGATTGTCAGAATGTACCTTCCGTCCCATGATGATCACCTGAAGATCTTTACATAAGGATCTTCCTGCGTATATGGTCTCCAGTCACCGGAAGGCTCTCCTGTTTTCATGAAGTTTGTCCATGCACAGACCATCTCTTCGCTCAGATCATAATCTTCCTGCTGCATCGGGCGCCAGCAGCGTCCCAGTGTTCCCATCACATACCACAATTCAGATGAGTGGAATGAATTCGCCCCCCACTCATCACCCGGAAGCGGATGGGCAAAACCATAGAGATAAGCAGGGATTCCATGGGCCTGCGCACATCCTGTACTCCAGCGTCTGCATTCCTCCAGCAGAATCCCAAAATTCCCCTTCCTGACTTCCTCCGGGAGACTCCCGAGATCCTCCAGCGTCACGCCTGCCATGGTCGGGATTGCAGCCATCTCTCCGTCTTTCCATACATCCCGGACGGTCTTCTTCAAGACATAACCATCCGCATTGGGTACCAGCACAAGAGCATCTTTCAGTTTCATAAAATTGCCCTGGTCCAGCTTCTCCTTATACACCATCAGCTGCTCCCAGCTCAAAGCCCTCAGTTCATCCAGGCTCACAGCACCTGTGATCTGTACAAAGTCCTCCCCGATCTTCTCTTCTTCCTCCAGAGTTGGCGTGTACAGGATCCGCTCATTGCAGCTAACCCCGCTCTGGAGGATCGCCTTCGCAATCATGCCCCGAGTCAGGGGACTGGAAATGAGTACCTGTGTACTCATACTCCCGGCTGACTGTCCAAACACCGTAATATTCGCCGGATCTCCTCCAAATGCAGCAATATTCTCATATACCCAGGTGAGAGCCGCGATCTGATCCAGGATCCCGTAATTCCCTGACACGCCTTCTTCATATTCCTCATCCAGCCAGGGGTGAGCAAAGAAACCGAAGATCCCGACCCGGTAATTGACCGTCACCAGGATCACGTCCTTCGCACAGAAGGCTGCGCCGTCGAATTCCTTCTCACTGCCATACCCCCCGGAGAAACCACCTCCGTGAATATAGAATGCCACAGGGAGGGCACTTCCATCCTGCGCACTGTCCGGCACCCAGATATTCAGATACAGGCAGTCCTCGCTCATCGGGGGTACATATTCTTCTTCCGAATAGAATTCCTTGTAGTATCCGGCGCCCCATGGCGTTTCAGGGTCCGGCATATTCTGGGGGCACATATTACGGAACGTATCCGCCACATACTCTCCGTCCCAGTCTTCAACAGGTTCCGGCCGTTTCCATCTCATCTCTCCGACAGGCGCCTGAGCATAGGGAATCCCCCGGAAAACGGTATAACCGTCCAGTTCAACCCCTTTTACGCGACCTTTCTTAGTCTGTATAACCCTCTCCATAGCCGCCTCCTTCATGAATTGTTCCTATCTGTCGTCCTCAAGCTGACAAGGATTCCAGTCTTAATAACTTGTTATTCATTATAGAGGCTGCGCGCAGAATCATCTTCACAATTCATTCCTATTTAGCGCTTTAAACAAGTTAATTTTTAATGGATTCTTTCCCGGAGACAGTTAAATAGACATACAGGATTAATTATCGTGAGCGTTTTTTCACATGGACCAAAATACAAAACTCTGTTATGCTGATGTAAGAACAATAATCCGGAAGCCGAAAAAGGCCGGCATCTGTAAGACCAGGAGCATCTGTAAAACCAGGAGGCAGTATGAATATCAGATCAGAAACAGCTGCAAGCTACCGCGTTGTACATATTGTTGAAGCAGTCATCTGGTTTGCGTGTGCAGTCATCTCATCCGTGATCCTGGTCATGGTGATCCGCACACCGGATAAAAATGCCTGGCAGTACTGTCTGATCGTCCTTCTCGGTGCTCTTACTCTGGTCTTTGTATACAATGCCCTGAGACTGCTGGGACAGAACTTCAAGTCGCTGGAAGTGACGGACAGGGGAGAAACGATCCTCCTGAAACAGTTCGGAAAAACCACTGTGCTTCATCCGGATGAGATCACCCAGGTACGGCTGGAAGAGAAATATCTGCTCTACAGTTTCAGCACAAAACCAAAAGAGATGCTGGTCATCGAAGCCCCTGGTGTACTGTGGCAGATTCGTTCTGACAGCATCACCTGTTATGACAGAGTGATCAATTATTTTATGGAACAGGAAGAGGACGGTTCAATGTAACCGTCCTCTCATTATAATCTATTCTTCTATTGCAGTTTTATATCTCAGCTCTTCAGTCTCAGCTCTTCTGATCCGTGCTTTTATTTCAGCGCCTTCTTCTTCCAGTCTCCCTTGAAATAGAAGAAACAGGTCACAAGCATTCCAATCACCCATGCGCACAGCAGTGACACATAGATCATGTTCCGATCCCCCTGTGGGAGCTCCGGGGTCTTCGTCAGATGCACAAACAGATACGCCAGCACCACGCGCACGCCCAGTGTCTGGAAGATGGAGATCCACATGGGAGTCATGGTATCTCCTGCTCCGCGCATCACCCCCGACAGGCACTGGAGAACTGCCATGGCAATATAACCCACGGCAAGGATACGGATCAGATGCACTGCGATATCGATCAGTTCCTGTGTGTTGGTAAACAGCCCCATCAGCGTATGTCCGAATATCAGAATCAGGCCGGTGATCGCAGTGGTCACCCCCATCGCGAGGATCGTTCCCTGACGGGCTCCTTTCGTGACTCTGTAATAGTCCCCTGCGCCAACATTCTGCCCTGCATAGGTTGTCATGGCAGTGCCAAAAGACATGTTGGGCAGCATCGCAAATCCATCCACACGCATCGTGATCACATTGGCTGCAATGAACTGTTCTCCGAAGGTATTGGTCAGAGACTGTACCAGGATCATTGCCATGGACAGGATCGCCTGTGTAATGCCGGATGGAATCCCCAGCCGGATGATATTCATCGCATATTGTTTATCCCATTTGATATAACTGCGGTTCATATCAAAGAGGTTCCGCATCGAATACAGCCTGTGCAGGCAGAACACAGCCGAGATTGCCTGTGCAATAACGGTCGCAAGAGCAACCCCTGCCACTCCCATATGAAAAGAACGCACAAAAAACAGATCCAGGAATATATTCAGAATACTGGCGATTACCAG
>OMSN01000177.1:0-1654 GCA_900313765.1 uncultured Eubacteriales bacterium | reverse complement strand
AGAACATGATATGCAGATAATTCGTGCACCAGTCCAGGATGCTTTCGGGAGTATGCAGAGCAATCAGAAGAGGTCTTGTGACCAGCGTTCCCGCCACCATAATGATCACTGTTGAGATCACGATCAGGATCAGGCAGTTGCCGATGGTGTGGGAAAGTGCCTCTCTTCTCTTCGCTCCAAGAAACTGAGAAACCGTGATACTTGCCCCCATACTGATGCCGACAAACAGACAGATCAGAAGATTGACGATCGGACCTGCACTGCCGACAGCCGCAAGTGCGTTGTCCCCGACATACTTGCCGACCACAATGCTGTCCACTGTATTATACAGCTGCTGTGTAATATTGCCGATCAGCATGGGAATCGTAAACAGCAGAATCTTCTTCCAGGGTGTTCCGGACGTCATATCAACCGGCTCATAGAGTTTCCTCAGAATATTCATAATGACCTCCTTGGTGGTAAACCGCCGTTCCGATCCGCCCGGAACAGCCGTGCCTTTTCAGAGGCATGTCAGAAAAACGTTGAGCGGCGTGAATCTTTGTGACATGCAGTATAGAAGATGCAGACAGGGAAATGTTCCAAAAAGGACTGCCGCATCAGCGGCAGTCCTTCCGATTCATATCTGCGTCCTGCTTTTATAACATAGCAGAAACGGACAGTCTGCTCATAATCTCCGGAAAAACTGTGTAAATCCGGTCATCCTTCGATGGCTCTTCTCAGAGCTTCCTGATGACGGCGCAGCTGCTCGATGGAATCCACGCCCACATCACGCAGGTGCTCTCCGCCTTCGTACTCGGAACTCAGGAATCCGTCATATCCGGCCTTCTTGTAAGCTTCCACGACTTCCGGAATCGCGACAGCCGTCTCCTTGTAGTCCTCATGGACATTGTAGAACTTGGCATGTGTATGGAAGATGTAATCGATGTTGTCGATCAGATCCTGCGGCTCCGACCAGCTGTAGGTGAAGGAAACGCCTGCATACCACATGTCACCCTCATTGCCGCCTGCTGCCTTGACCGCATCCATCATCTCGCCCATTCCGTTGGCCATACGATATTCCATGTTGGCCTTGCCCAGATCCAGATCATATTTGATCTTGGTGAATCCTTTCGCGACACGATTTGCGTAAGCGTCATCGACGATCTTGATGCACTCTTCGGAAGCGCCCATACGCCTTGCCTTATCCGCAACTACATCCGGGACATTCCGGCAGAAGATACCCATATCCGGGATGAATCCGAAGTACTTTGTACCCGTGCGGTTGATCATCTCCATATAGCCGTCTGCCCATCCGGAGTTCAGTGAGAACGGAGCATGGACTTCGATACCGATCTTGACGCCGACCTTCTCTGCATACTCAAGAGAACCTTCGATGACATCCATCGGAGTGGAGACCAGTGTACGGATCACTGGGAATCCAAGGAGCTTCGCGCAGCGAAGATCACGCTTCATCTGGTTGACCTGCTCGGTCAGGCTCAGGGTACGGTTCGCAAACAGCCTGTTCTCCAGGAACGCGTCATAGCAGGACGGGGTCAGCCCATACTTCTTCAGCATTGCAAACCAGTTCTCACGGAACGCTTCATCCTCGATCGGATTCGGGAAATTGCGGATCATCTGTTCTGCAAGAAGTTCCACACCGGTAGCTCCGGTCTTG
>OMSN01000174.1 GCA_900313765.1 uncultured Eubacteriales bacterium | reverse complement strand
AATCTGTCAGACAGCGGGATCGTTGTACTCGAGGATGCGGGCAGTCTGTCAGGGGAGGGCACGCAGGCGTCCTCTGTTCCTGATCCGGGGCAGGATCAGGATCTGGTTCCGGCAGTATGGAGCTGTCTTGCAGATCCCTACGCAGTGTCTGAAGATGCAGACCCGGTCTACAAGCCGGACCTGCACTCGATCCAGAGTATCTTCGCCAACGCACAGTTCACGGCGGCCCAGATCTCACAGTACGAGCCGGATACGGATCTTTCGCTCTATCGGGATACATTGGGAAAGGGACTGGCGGACACGACAGCGGAGCGTCTGATGGATGCTGTCCGGCAGGTGCAGAACGACGGAATCTACGAGAGCATAGATACTTTCAACGAGGTTGAGATCGTCGGCCTGGAGGATGTCGCAGCGGGAATCCTGTCGGAAGAAACTGCAGCGCAGCCGGAAGAAGCCGGGGAACAGACGGGAACAGACGTAAGACAGTCGGAAGAGAACGGTATCCCGGAGACAGAGACGGAGTCGGATGTTTCCCTGCCCCATACGGATCCGCAGCTTCTGGCGCAGAATGCGGACATTCTGGCTCAGACGCTGATACGTGTCATGAAAGCAGAATGAACTGATGTGTGCAGAAAAAGACTGCCGCCCAGCCGGTGATTCCGGCTGAGCGGCAGTTTATTTTGTCATTTCTGGTTTTTGTCATTTCTGGTCTTTGGTGATGAATTCGTTGTAGATGGCACGGATCGTGCGCTCGAAGTCTTCATCCCTGACGCCGACGATGATATTCAGCTCGCTGGAGCCCTGATCAATCATCTTGATGTTGATGCCGGCATTGGCAAGGGCTGTGCAGAGCCTTCCTGCAGTACCCTGTGCATTCTTCATGCCCCGGCCCACGATCGCGACCAGCGCCAGATCCGACTCCAGATAGATGTTGTCCGGATTCACGGCCCTGTGCAGACCTGCGATCACGTCCTGCTCCTTGTCGGCGAACTCTTCCTGGTGCACCAGCACCGAGAAAGTATCGATTCCGGAAGGCGTATGTTCGAAGGAAATGTTATTTTCCTCAAAGACCTGCAGGACTCTGCGGCCGAAGCCGATCTCGGAGTTCATCATGGCCTTGTCGATGTTGATCGAGCAGAAGCCCTTCCTTCCCGCTACGCCCGTGATCACATGCCGCGGACTGCGGACGGTGGACTCTACGATCAGAGTCCCATGGTCTTCCGGACGGTTGGTGTTGCGGATATTGATCGGGATGCCTTCCACTCTGACCGGGAAGATCGCATCCTCATGAAGGACGGAAGCACCCATGTAGGACAGCTCGCGCAGTTCCCGGTAGGTGACGGTCTCGATGACTTCGGGATTGTCCACCACACGCGGATCGCACGCAAGACATCCGGACACGTCGGTCCAGTTCTCATACACATTTGCGTGCACTGCTCTGGAAATGATCGATCCTGTGATATCGGATCCGCCTCTTGAGAAGGTCTTGATGCTGCCATCCGGCATGGCTCCGTAGAATCCCGGTATGACCGCTCTCTCCACGCTCTTCAGGCGTTCGCGGGCGACATCGTTGGTGCGCTCGGCGTCAAAATTGCCGTGTGCGTCGAACAGGATCACTTCCCTGGCGTCGATGAACCGATATCCCAGATATGCCGCCAGCACGATGCCGTTGAGGTACTCTCCGCGGCTTGCCGCGTAGTCTCTCCCGGCTCGTCTCTTGAACAGATCCTTGATCAGGGCAAACTCATCTTCCAGGTTCAGGTCGATGTGGAGTCCGTCAATGATCTCCTGATAGCGCGCTGCGATCTCACCCATCTTCTGGTCGATATCCTCGCCTTCAGACGCAGCATCATAACAGCGGTACAGCATATCCGTGACTTTGGTATCATCTGAAAAACGCTTTCCCGGCGCAGACGGAATGATATATTTCCTGTCCGGATCCGAACGGATGATATTTCCGACCTTCTCCATCTGCTGCGCGCTTGCAAGCGAACTGCCGCCAAATTTCGTCACTTTGATCATCGTATGAGTCTCCTGATTCCTCTTTCCTTCGCTTCTTCAGCCTATCACATCTGCCATACTATAAAACTTTGGGCTCTTTCCTGCAAGGAATTTTGCCGCGGAAATGGCTCCTTTTCCGAAAATACTTCTCGAATAGGCCATATGGGTCAGTTCCACGACTTCATCGGTCCCCGCGAAGATCACTTCATGCGTGCCCGGGATCGTGCCGCCGCGGACCGCGCTGATGCCGATCTCTTTCGGATCTCTCTTCTGAAGACGGTCACTGCGGTCATATACATATTCGCAGGCATTGTCCAGCCCTTCGTTAATGCTGTCAGCCAGTGCCAGAGCGGTTCCGCTCGGCGCATCTTTCTTCTGGTTGTGGTGACGCTCTACGATCTCGATGTCGAATCCTGCTTTCGCCAGCGTCTGGGCTGCTTCTCTGACCAGCTTCATCAGAAGATTGATGCCCAGTGACATGTTGGCAGAGCGAAGCACTGCGATCTCTTTCGCTGCTTCATTCAGCCGTGCGATCTGTTCTTCGGACATGCCTGTCGTGCAGACTACCACGGGCAGTTTATTTGCCAGCGCATAGTCCAGCATCGCGTCAAACACTGCCGGAGAGCTGAAATCCACGATCACATCCAGATCCTCTGCCCGGATCTCCTCGAAAGAAGCCGCTACAGGATACTTTCCCGCGCATTCACCGGCTACGTCCACACCCGCTGCGATCACGATATCCGGATCCCCGGCTGCAAGTTCTGTGATTACCTTTCCCATTCGGCCATTGCAGCCGACCAGCAACATCTTGGTCATTCTATGTATTCTCCTTTTTGATCAAAGAATTCCGTACGCCTGCATGGCTTTCTTCAGTCTCTCGACATTCTTCGGCTCCATCTCGCTCATCGGCATCCTCAGCGGTCCGACATTCTTCCCCATCAGGTTCATTGCTGTCTTGACCGGGATCGGATTGACCTCGCAGAACAGAGCTTCGATCAGATCGATGGCTTCGAGCTGCAGTTTCGCCGCTTTCGCTGTATCACCGTCAAACCATGCCTGACAGATGTCGTGCGTCTGGCGCGGCGCAACATTGGACAGGACGGAGATGACGCCGAGGCCTCCTATAGAGAGGATCGGTACGATCTGGTCATCATTGCCGGAATAGATATCGATGCTGTCTCCGGCCAGTGCCTTCACCTTCGAGATCTGTGAGATACTGCCGCTGGCTTCCTTGACCGCGCGGACATTCTTCGTGTTTTTACCAAGATACGCGATGGTCTCCGGAAGAAGATTGCATCCCGTGCGGCTCGGAACATTGTATGCGATGATCGGAATATCGACTGCATCCGAGATCGCGGTATAATGCTGGATCAGCCCCTTCTGAGTCGCCTTGTTGTAATAGGGGGTCACACACAGAAGTGCATCCGCACCGTAAGCCTGCGCTTCTTTCGACATGGAGACCGCATCCCTGGTGCAGTTCGATCCGGTACCGGCGATGACCGGAACTCTGTGGTTCACATGGTCGATACATGCCTTGATAGTCTCAAGATGCTCTTCTACCGTCAGTGTCGCAGACTCACCCGTGGTGCCGCAGATGATGATCGCATCGGTTCCGCCTGCGATCTGCTCATCGATCAGTTCATTCAGTTTGTCGAAATTCACGCTGTCGTCTGCATTCATCGGAGTGACAATCGCAACTCCGGCACCCTTGAATATAGCCATATGAAACCTCCTTATACGATAAAAAAAGCCGGCACAAGATGCGCCCGCCCATTTCCTGTCCCCGCACAGTGAACTGTACAAATGAATCTGTGGTGATAGCGCTCCATCATATGCATGATGACAGTTGCAGACCTGTTCGACCTGCACCCAGGCAAAACTGCTCCCGAGCACAG
>OMSN01000230.1 GCA_900313765.1 uncultured Eubacteriales bacterium | reverse complement strand
CTGCGCAGCTGCTTCCCGGGAGAGGAAGTCTATATCGTGGCAGGCAGCGATGTCGTGGAACATGCCTCCGCTTACAGAGCAGCACCTTGCGAGAACTCCATCCACACCTTCCCGCATATCCTGTTTGCGCGCAACACCGAAGGTGCCTGGTCCGAGGAAATCACAGCACGTGAGAAGCTGCAGGCAGAAGTTCTGTGCCTGAAGCTGCCGGCTTATTTTGAAAATATGAGTTCCACCCGGATCCGCAGCAATGTGAGCGGCAACAAGGACATCGCGGATCTGGTCGAACCGGTGGTCCAGAACTATATCTATGAGAAGGGGCTCTACACAATGGAGCCTATGTACAAGCGTGCCGCGCAGTCCCGCACCGTGGACACTTTCCTGTTCGACCGTCTGTCCCAGGAGCAGGAAAAGGAGCTGGCAGAGCATTATTCGGATCATTACCTTGCTGGCGCAGGCGGTGAGAAGGCTGTGATCCTGCGCAACGAAGAGAAGGACAACTGCATCTGCGGCGCAGTTCTCTACCACGAACTTGCAGTCGGAGAACTCTACGAGTCCTGCGGAGACATCGATCTGGCTGCTGCGCTGCGCAATGAACTCTCCGGCCGTACCTGCGTCATCACGGATATTCTCGGCGATGCAGATCGCTTCAGTGATGACCGCTACACGGTGCTCAATGAGATGCTCGCCCATTGCCAGGAAGAGGGATACTCCTATGCAGTGTGCTTCCACGGCAGGGAATACGATGACCTGCTCAGAGGAAGCGGCTTCCTGCCGCTGCCTCAGATGGAGGACTGCTATGTGACGGATATGCGCCGGCCACTGGTACTGTTCTTCGATACGCCATCCTTTATCAAAGACCAGTTCTCAGAAGATCCCGGAGTTCAGGATGTCCTGTGGGAGAGTCACCTGAAACTGCGCCGCGAAGTTGCCATGCTGTTCCCCGGACAGCTTTCTCTGTGTTTTGACTCTGCGATCCTGAATCACCGGCTGATCCAGCTGATTATCCGGAACAATCCAGTGGGCCCGGAGCAGAGCGGTCCCAGAAAGCTCGGTCCAAAGATCTGCGTCCCCTTCGGGAAGACCCTGCGGGGTGTCCTGGTCCCGAACTGCGTGACGAAGGATCTGAATACGGAGAAGCTGTATGACATAGACATGGAGAGCTTCACCATCAAGGAATTCCCGCATTACGCGCCTCTGAAGGTGCAGATCCGGACGATCAAGTCCTTCATGCGGCCTGTGATCCTGGTGGATGATCTCTATCACAAGGGGTATCGACTGCAGGCAGTAGAGAAGGTAATGAAGGGAGAAGACCTGAAACTGAACAAACTGATCGTCGGTGTGTGTTCCGGACGCGGCAATGACCTTGCAAATGTGCTGGAGGAGCCGATCGAATCGGTCTATTTTGTCCCGAATATGCGATCCTGGCTGATTGAGTCGGATCTGTATCCGTTCATCGGCGGTGACGGCATCCGGGTCAAGGAGCAGATCCATTCCTCTCCCTCCCTGCCGTCCGTCAACTCGATCCTGCCGTACCAGTTCCCGTCCTTCATGAAAGGCGCATCCATGGAAGCATTCTACAATCTGTCCGTGGTCTGTCTGGAGAACGCGCGCAGCATCTTCCTGGTTCTGGAGAAGCTCTATCAGGATAAATACGGCCGCAAGCTGACCATGTCGCGAATCGGAGAAGTCCTGGCAGAGCCGAGACACCCCGATACCTGTATCCTGGATACCTCAGTGGTGCAGGAATCCCCGTCACTGCTGCTGACCCGCGAGATGCAGAAGCTACACAGGCTGAAACATCTGCTGGACGGAGAGTTCCGGATGTAAATAAACGCTGTTGCAAGGACAGCCACCCTGTTCCAGGCTCGTCGCCTACCTTTGTTTTGCTTCGAAATATCTGACAGCGCTTTCGCTCCTATAGAAGCGTGGTCGCTTCGCGCCGTCACATTTCTTGTAAAACGCAGTCGTCTCCTAATGCCTGGAGACAGGGTGGCTGCCTTTACCAGCTTACATATTCTCACTACATATAAGGAGAACTAGCATGCATAAGATCACAGATCTCTGCTCCGCATACCCATACCCTAAAGACCATATCTCCTCGTATCCCTGGGTGATGCGGAATGAGAAGGATCTGAAGAGAGTTCATATCATCGGTCTGGGAGATGTTGGACTGAATGCCGCTCTCGGGCTTCGGATCGCAGGAGCAGGCCGTGTCTCGAAGATTGGCATCTATGACATTGACCGGAAACTGTGCGACCGGCTGGAGATCGAGATCAACCAGATCCTGTCTCCGCTGGGAAGAGAGGTATATCCGGATGTTGTGATCCTGGAAGAGGAAGAGCTGTTTGACTGTGATATCTTCCTCTTCTGCGCAACGAAAAGTGTACCCCCGCTGGGAGCGGAGGCGCATGGAGATGTGCGGATCGCGCAGTTTGAAGCGAACCGTAAGATCATTGCCGGCTATGCGAAGCAGGCAGCTGCTAAAGAGTATAAAGGGCTGTTCGGCGTAGTTTCCGATCCGCTGGATCTCCTGTGCGGGGTCGTTCTGGAGTATCTGCATCCGGACCAGATCCAGGGATTCGGATTAGGCGTCATGTTTGCCAGAGCAGCGTACTATGCAAACCGGCAGACAGAACCGGGCTTTTCCTGTTTTGGCAGAAATGGCCGTGTTTATGGTCCTCATGGGCAGGGGCTGGTTGCAGTGAACAGCATCCTCCCGGAAGAATACTGCGATGAAGCAACCGCGCAGCTGACTCATCTGACCACCAATGCCAATATCCGTGTGCGGGAGATCGGATATAAGCCGTACATCGCACCGGGTGTCTCCTCTGTCGGACTGACCATCCCGGAGGTCATTGCCGGGAGCTGGAACGACAGCGCAAGGTTCCTGAACGGAGTCTTCTTCGGAGCCCGGAACCGGCTCACACCGGCCGGTACGCAGTGGGAAGATCCACTGCTTCCGGATGAACTGATGAACGCATACGGACTGAACGCAGAAGAGATCTGCAAGGCAGCAAAGAGAGCCATCGCAATGAAGAAGTGACAGAATCTTTGTAAGATT
>OMSN01000173.1 GCA_900313765.1 uncultured Eubacteriales bacterium | reverse complement strand
GTGGAGTTCGCGATGAACTCTTCCTCACGTGTATTCCTGTAATAGACAGGGCGTCCGGTAATAAATGCAGCATAGCCGGTAATATCCTCTACAAGGATATCCTGCTTGGAGCCGTAACCGCCTCCGACCCTGGTCTTGATGACATGGATCTTATTTTCCGGAAGACCGGTCACCCAGCCGACGATTCTTCTCACATGGTACGGGACCTGTGTCGATGCATACACGGCAAGTCTGCCGCCTTCCATGCGGGCAAAGCACACATGCGGCTCCAGCGGGGTATGCTGGATCTGGCTGGTCTGGTAGGTCCTCTCAACGACTGCATCCGCTTCCGCAAATGCCTTCTCCACGTCTCCGATTCCGCCGCGGTTTCCGGCTGCAACATTGTGATGGATATCCGCGCCCAGCGGGAACTGGTAGACGACCTTGCCGTCTCTCCAGTCTCCGGCGTCCTTATTGTACTCTTCAAGGTCTGCAGGGGCTCCTGCACGGTATTCCACGATACCGTTATGAACTCTCGGAGCTCCCTCCGCCATGGCTTCTTCCACGGTAAATACGGCCTTCAGAGGCTCATATTCCACCTTGATCAGGGACATGGCCTCTTCCGCAGCCTCTTCCGTCTCGGCGATGATACCGGCGACACGGTCTCCCACATGACGGACCTTCCAGTTAAACAGCCTTCTGTCATGCGGCGACGGCTCCGGATTACCCTGTCCGGCCTGCATGTAATAGATATCCGGGCAGTTCGCTGCCGTGATGATGTATACAACACCCGGAACCTTCTCCGCCTCGGTGGTGTCGATCGACTTGATGTAAGCGTGAGCATGCGGAGATCTGAGGATCTTCATGATGCAGGAATCCGCAGGCACGTAATCCTCGACGAATACACGGTCGCCGCGCACCAGCGCCGGACCGTCCACCTTCTCGGCCGGTTTGCCTATTATGTTCAGATGGGGCCGGAAGGAAGGTGCGGGCTGAGTGGAATAAGCGCCGCTGTCCATGCGCTCCACCGCAAGCTTTACAGCGAGATAATAATGCTCATAGCCTGCGTCACGGATGAAGATGCCGGACATGGCTTCCTTGACCGCTTCCCTGTCCGGATGCGGATCATTCATGATCAGCCAGGTGAGCAGGAGGGCAGCTGCAGGTGCGTTGTATGCACTGCCGACAACACCGGCATCCACCATCGCCTGCTGGATCAGAGTCAGGCAGGCGCCGGCCTGCTTGCCGTTCAGCAGCAGGGCACGGTCAACAACCGCCCTTCCGTCTTCCGGAGAACAGCCTTCCCCGAAGAAATCTTCCGTCAGGTCAACGCCTTTGGCAGCAAGCACTCCCAGGTCACAAAGTCCGTCCGCAGTCACGACCTTGGCATTCTGTGCCGCCGCAGCCGGGATGAGGCCGGAGTAGACCGGTTCACCATTCATAAGAACAGTGTCGGAACCGCAGAATCCTTCAAAATCGTCCGAATCACGTACACTGTTATATCCGTGCTCAGCAAGGATTTCCTGAAGACGCTTTGCCGGATCTGTTTCATAACATCTCGGGATATGATTGATCGTAAGATTCAGTTTCATACCTGGTCTCCTCCTTCCCCGCTCAGTTTCTCGTACATATCATCCAGCGTCACGCTGGTGATATAGCGTTTGTAGCTCTCCGTTCCGAACATGTCATCCTTCACGTCCGCTTTCTTCCAGGAAACGCTCCAGTTGGTGATCTCAGGTGTGAAGATCCCGGATCCCTTGATTGCAAGGCCGATCCTGTAGGTATCACCCATTTTTCCCATTGCAATAGTCAGATATGCGTGGCTCTCCACCGTATTCGCATACCTTTTTGAGAGGATCTTCAGACCGGTTGATTCCTTCGGAACGATCACTGCCGTGATCAGTGCCTTCTTCCATTCCTGCCTGTTCTGTCCGTATTCTTCCAGACCGACTGTACGGCATCCGTTTTCATCCGCGATCTCCAGCTCAGCGTCAGCTGCCAGCAGAGTCGGGATCAGGTAGGAATCACACCTCCAGGATGCAATATTGCCGCCGATCGTAGCCATGTTTCTCTTCTGGAGGGATCCGCAGTAATGCAGAGCTTCCTTCAGGTATTCCGGAACATCCGGTGCCTTCAGTGCCTTGGTAAATGTTGTGAGCGCGCCAATCTTTACAGTGTCCCCGCAGCATTCCACACCATTGAGTCCCGGAATGCCGCTGATCAGTATAAATGTCGAGTCGTTAACCTTTGAATTGAGATGTTCTATCTCTGTGCCTCCTGCAAAATAAGCGCAGCCTTCCCCCTGCAGCTTGATTGCTTCTT
The DNA here is from genome assembly GCA_900313765.1 of uncultured Eubacteriales bacterium. Classification (GTDB taxonomy): domain Bacteria; phylum Bacillota; class Clostridia; order Lachnospirales; family Lachnospiraceae; genus Porcincola. The sequence goes on along the minus strand of OMSN01000173.1, from coordinate 1,610 downwards.
CGATTGACATTGCAGATAAGAATTCTCTGTCCATCAGGTATCCTCCTTCCTTATTATCAATTCTGATAACATTCTAACACGTTTAAATAAATTTTTGTCTGATAAATGAATCTTTTTTATGATTATTTCAAATAAATATATTATGTATACATATTATTTTTTGTGAGGATTGCCCATAAATAAAAAAAACCGGTTCCTGTTAAGGAACCGGTTCTCACCGTCGGAGTGGTGAGATTCGAACTCACGGCTTCTTGACCCCCAGTCAAGCGCCCTGACCATGCTGGGCCACACCCCGATAGTTCTGCATTATATCAAAAGGAACGAAAATGTTCAAGCCCTGTTTCTTCAGTTACCATTTACGGATATTGGAGATGGGCTCTGAAGTCAGATCCACTCCCAGACGTTTGAATACATGACGGTCAACCTCTGTCAGCATGACAGTGGTATGGACCTGGCATCCGCGCAGCTTCGGGATCTGTTCCAGGCTCTCTCTTGCCTTCAGATCCGATCTTGCTGCCAGGCACAGCGCGATCAGCACTTCATCGGTATGGAGGCGGGGATTCTTGCCGTGCAGGAACCGTACCTTCAGATCCTGGATCGGTACGATCTCTTCCGGAGAGATCAGTTTCGCACTGTGATCCACACCTGCCAGATGCTTGAGCGCGTTCAGCAGCAATGCCGCGGATGCACCCAGGAAATCCGATGTCTTGGAAGTGATGATGGACCCGTCAGCCAGTTCGATCGCAGCCGCGGGAACGCCTGTCTCCTCCGCTCTCTTTTTCGCGGCAACCGTCACCCTGCGGTCATCTGTAGTGATCCTGGCCTGCTTCATCAGAAGGCGGATCTTGTACACTTCTTCTTCCGACGCTTCATCATTGACGACCTTGCAGATCGTATCATAATAACGACGGATGATCTCCTGCTTGGCTGCCGCGCAGACAATCTCATCGTCTGAGATGCACATGCCGACCATGTTGACGCCCATATCGGTCGGAGATTTGTAGATGCTCTCTCCGTAGATCCCTTCAAACATGGAAGCCAGTACCGGGAAGATCTCGATATCGCGATTGTAATTGACCGTAGTCTGTCCGTACGCTTCCAGATGGAACGGATCAATCATATTCACATCGTTCAGGTCAGCCGTTGCCGCTTCATAGGCGAGGTTGACCGGATGTTTCAGAGGGATATTCCAGATCGGGAATGTCTCGAACTTAGCATATCCGGCTTTGATCCCGCGCTTGTTGTCGTGATACAGCTGGGACAGGCAGGTCGCCATCTTGCCTGAACCCGGACCGGGTGCAGTGACAACAACCAGCGGACGTGATGTCTCGATATAGTCATTTCTTCCGAATCCGTCTTCAGACAGAATGTGTTCCACATTGGAAGGATAACCTTCGATAATATAGTGCAGATAGACGCGGAATCCCTTCTTCTCCAGCTTCTCCTTGAAGGAAGTGGCGGCTTCCTGTCCGGTGTAATGTGTGATCACCACAGAACTGACATACAGGCCTCTGTCCTGGAACTTGGAGGCAAGGCGAAGAACATCCTCATCATATGGGATGCCGATATCGCCGCGCATCTTGTTCTTGACGATGTCAGCGGCACTGATG
>OMSN01000170.1 GCA_900313765.1 uncultured Eubacteriales bacterium | reverse complement strand
AACATCGGCGCCGATACGACAGAGATCACAGTGATATCGGACGGCAAGGTTGTGATCGGAAGGACGCTGAAAGAAGGCGGTTTCTCCCTGGACGAGGACATTGTTACCATGGTCCGGCGCAAGTTCAATATAAGTATCGGGAGAAAGACAGCAGAACAGCTCAAGAACAATCTTGCTTTCATGATCAACGGCCCCCGGCTGGAACAGAGAGTTTTCGGAATCCACACACTGTCAGGCCTTCCGAAGTCTGATATGATTCCGGCTCTGGCTGTTTCCGTGGCTGTGCTCAGCACTATTGACCGGATCGTTGATGAGATCCGGCAGGTAGTGGACCGAACGCCGCCGATCCTGCGGCAGGATATCATGAAAGAGGGCATATTCCTCACAGGAGGCGTCTCTCTGCTTCAGAACCTGCCGATCTACATTCAGAAAGAGGTCTCGCTTCCTGTCTATCATATACAGGATCCAAAGCATTCAACCATACGGGGCCTTGTCACCCTGATCAACCAGAAGGAACTGCATTCGCTGATGCGTTCCCCAAGGAGGTAATAACAGCATGAACCAGAACCAGAACAAGGGGAAGACGGGACTGATCATCCTTACGATCATCTGTATCCTGCTGATCGGCATCTCGGTCGTAGGCTCTCAGATGATGACGCCTGTTACCGGGATCACCGGATATGTGATCACGCCCATACAGAAGGGTATGAACAGCCTGGGCTCGTTCCTGTCAGGATTCTCTACGAACATGACGGATGCCGCAGCTCTCAGGGAAGAGAATGCACGGCTGAAAGCGCAGGTGGATACTCTGACGGAAGAGAACTCCAAACTCGTCCTCAACAAGGAGGAACTGGACCGTCTGCAGGATCTCCTGTCTCTGAAGGAACAGTATTCTGACTATGACACGGTTGGTGCGCGTGTAATATCAAAAGGAGCCGGGAACTGGTTCTCCTCCTTTACGATAGACAAAGGTTCCAACGACGGGATCTCCGTAGACTGCAACGTCATGGCAGGAGCCGGTCTGTGCGGCATCGTGACGGCTGTCGGTCCGAACTGGGCAAGAGTCCGTGCGATCATTGACGATAATTCCAATGTATCGGCTATGATCTCCACCACATCAGACACCTGTATCATCGCGGGCAATCTGCAGCTGATCGATCAGGGAACCATCTCTCTGGTCAAGCTGACCGATGACAACAATCACGTTCACGTAGGAGACAAGGTAGTGACCAGCAGCATCTCCGAGAAGTTCCTTCCGGGGATCCTGATCGGTTACATCTCCGAACTGAACAATGATTCCAATAACCTGACCAAGTCGGGAACCGTGAATCCTGCAGTTGATTTCAAACACCTGCAGGAAGTGCTGGTCATCCGGACCAAGAAGGTATACGTCGCAAGTGAAGCGGACGCATCCGACCCGCTCCCGGCGAGCACTTCCACAACAACACTGACGGCTCCCAGAGCAGAAGATGCAGCTGCAGCAGCAAACCAGAATGCAGAAAACGCAGAAGGCACCCAGGATCAGGAAGATGCGCAGGAACAGCCTGATGAAGCGGCCCAGCAGGGTGAAGGAGGAGCTGAGTGAAACGCAGAATGATAATCAGCCTGCTGTGCGTGCTGACGGCAATCCTTCAGACTACGCTGGTATCCTACATACAGATCGCCTCGATCCGTCCTAACCTGGCTGTCATCCTGACAGCATCCTTCGCGCTGATGTGCGGGAAGACCACCGGCATGACCGTGGGATTCTTTACAGGTATCCTTCTGGATTTCTTCGGTGGAGGGATCATCGGCTTCTATGCACTGATCTATATGGTGATCGGATACTGTGCCGGCTATACGTACCGCATCTTCTATGATGATGATATCAAGACACCTCTTCTGCTGATCGGGATCTGTGATCTTGCGTACGGCATCTGTCAGTATGTGACCACATTCCTGATCCGGGGAAGGATCAATGTGTTTTTCTACCTGAAGAGAATCATCATACCTGAGATGATCTATACAGCTATATTCGCGGTGTTCCTGTATCAGCTGAACTACTATATCAACAGGAAGACCCGGGGAACCTATTACTGAGAGGTCAAGGATTGAAAAAGAACAAAAACAAATCAAGAAAAGCAGCAGCAGATGCCTCGCTCAGGACCAGATTGTTCATTCTGATCCTGATCTTTCTGCTTCTTGCCGCCACGATCATAGCCCGTCTGTTTACTCTGCAGATCCTTAAAGGTGAGAGCTATGAGAACGACTTTACACTTTCCATCGAGAAGAAGAGAGTACTGAAGTCCACCCGAGGAGAGATCTTCGACTGCAACGGAAGTCTTCTCGCTTACAATGACCTGATCTACGAGGTAACTTTTGAGGACAAGGGCAGTTATGAGAGCAACCGCCAGAGAAATCTCGCCCTGAACAGTATTCTCTACAACTCGATCAAGATCATTGAATCCCACGGAGACAAGATCTACGACAATTTCAAGATCGATCTGGATAAGGACGGCAACTATGTGTACAACGTCAAGGGCTTTAATCTGTCCAGATTCAAGGCGGACTTCTTCGGCTATCAGACGATCGATGAACTGTCTCCGCTGGAGGCAGATATCTCCGCGTCGGATCTGATCGAGCTGATGTGCTCTGACCGTTATTACGCAATCATTTCCGAGAGAAATACCCCGGAAGACCTTGCTGCATGGAATCTTCCTCCCAGTTTCACAAAGGAAGAGATTCTTCAGCTGTGTCAGTTCCGTTCCACACTGCAGGCAAATGCTTACCAGCGCTACAATTCCATTATCATCGCCAAGGATGTAAAGGAAGAGACAGTCTCACAGCTTCTGGAGAATACAGGGACACTGCAGGGGATCGATGTCACAGAGGACTACAAGAGGATCTATAACGATGCTCTGTACTTCTCACCGATCATAGGCTATACGGGACAGGTATCCGCGGAAGAACTCAAGGAACTGCGTGCGATTGATTCCAGCTATGACAGTACGGATATCGTTGGAAAGGTCGGACTGGAGAAGGTCATGGAGACCGATCTGCAGGGCCGCAAGGGTTCCGAGACAATCTACGTGGACAATCTGGGAAGAACGATCTCCACATCTTCGTCCACCCAGCCGGAGGCAGGCAATTCCCTGTATCTGACACTGGACAGCAATCTTCAGAAAGTAGCTTATCACATTCTGGAGCAGTACATAGCGGGAATTGTTTACAGCAATGTCATTGACACAGAATCCATTGTCACGGAGTGGATCACTTCTGCGGATGAAGTCAGGATTCCGGTTTATGATGTGTATTTTTCGCTGTTTGAAAATAATGTGCTGGACGTAAATCATCTGTCCTCGAAGAATGCGTCCGAAAACGAAAAACGTGTATATCAGGCGTTTCTGACAAAAGCGGCCTCCATCTTCAATGAGATCAAAGAGCAGCTTATCACATCAGATCCCACCCCATACAGGGATCTGACGGAAGAGATGCAGGTATATCAGTCCTACATTGTAAACACCATGCTTACAGAGACCGGCATCCTCAATCCGGATGCCATAGACGAGACTGACCTGACATGGCAGACATGGAGCGAAGAGGAGACGATCAGCCTTCAGGAATTTTTAACTTATGCTATTTCAAAAAACTGGATTGACATCAACGGCATTACTGAGAATTCGGCCTATCTGGATGCAGACGAAGTCTATACAGTCCTTGCTGATTATATTGCGGAGTATCTTTCCAATGATACTAATTTTTGTAAAAGAGTGTTCCGCTACATGTTAAAAGAGAAGAGTCTGTCCGGAGCGCAGGTGTGTCTGCTCCTGTTCGACCAGGGAGTACTGGATATGAATGAAGCCGATTATGACGCGCTATCCGATGGTTCCCTCAGCGCATTCTCCTTTATCATGCAAAAAATATATGATCTGGAGATTACTCCCGCCCAGTTGGCCTTAAATCCCTGTTCCGGTGCGATAGTGATCAC
>OMSN01000168.1 GCA_900313765.1 uncultured Eubacteriales bacterium | reverse complement strand
CATCTTCGCAGGCACATCGCAGGCAACAATAAGCTGCCACAGTGCTGCTGCCCGGTCTTTGAAGGAAACCCTGCCCTTCCTCATCACTTCTGAGAACGGAAGGAACTTCTCCATAAAGGACAGGCGGGCACATTCTGCCGCCCCCTGGAGTGCCTCGTTTCCTCTCTTTGTCTTTCTGGTAAATGGGTTCTCCCAGGCTTTCCTGCCGCGGATCCCTGCTGCGATCAGATAATTCTCCAGCAGGTCCGCCTCCCCGTTCTCCATATCAAGGATCAGTCCGGTCCGGATCAGTCTCATGACACTCTCGTAGGAATAGTTTTTCTCTGCAACGTCTATGCAGCTCTCCACAAACTCAAATGCCGGATTCAGGACCACCGGTGATGGCCTGTCAATGAAAAATGGAATCTCATAGACTGTAAACACACGCTTGACATATTCCACGTACTCCCCAAGACTGCCGCAGACTATGGCGATATCCCTGTACCGCATTCCCTTTCCCACAAGTTCCTTCACCGTGACTGCGGCGCTGACCGCTTCGTCATAGGAATCCGCACAGCTCCGAAGCAGGATCTGTTCTTTCTGAGCCCCTTCACTCTGCGCCGCTCCTGGATATGGCCTGCGGCCTCTTGTGCCGGGTCGAAGCAGATGCTGTTCCAGCCACGCAAGCTCGCCTGCGTGTTTCATTCTTCCCACAGACCCGTCCAGGATGACCGGAACCTCCACCGGGACACCACAGTCCTCCGCCTGCATTATCAATGACGCAATCGTCCGCTTGGAGAGTGCGAACAGCTCATATTCTCTGGGGCTGCAGGAAGCGAGCGCCTTGACAGGATCCGGAGCCCTCAGTTCCCATTCAGTGGGATCAATGGTGACGGTGACTGTCAGATCTGCCACGATCGGCAGAAGAGTTGCCAGGACATCCAGCTGAGCCGGTGTGAAGCCTGTATACCCATCCAGATACAGTTCTGCCCCCTTCAGTGTGGGATCCAGAAGCGCTTTCCCGCACAGTACCCGCGGCAGTTTCTCCCCTGTGATAAAATGATCCGCCTGATATCTCTCAAAGGCCTCCTGCAGGAGACGGATCTCCTCCAGCTTGCCGGCAAGAGCCGGGCGGACGCCGTCCTTCTTCAGTCCATCCTCCAGTTCCAGCAGGGTATCCTGCGTGATCCCGTACTGGTCCAGTTCCGACAGGATCGACTTCAGTTCACCGATCACTCCCGGCCTGTCCAGGATTCCCGCCAGAAATGGAAGCCCTTCTCCCTCCCTGGCTGCAATCAGTCGAAGCATCAGGCTCTTGCCGGTCTCACTGAGAACGGACCGGTGCGCAACACCGGTCTGCTCGAAGACTCTGTAAGCGAGTCTGGTAAAACTGAGTACATCAATGTTCAGGATCCCGCCGCAGCTGCTCAATTCCACAAGATCACGCTGTGTCTGCAGCGTAAACTGCTCCGGTACAAGCACAATGAAGCGCCGATCGGGATGCTCTCCCGCGCGCTTCAGTACCGTATCAAACAACAGGCGGCTCTTCCCGCTTCCGGAAGAACCAAGGATCAGACGTAAAGCCATACATAGTCTCCTGTTCTGCAAAGATACTCACAGTATAACGCAGGCAGGAGCCTGGTGAAACGGATGGGCATCCTGCCTGCGCATATTAATTCGATTCAATGGATCAACTTCCTGATCAGAAGCCTCTGGTCAATACAGCTGATAGCCGTTTGGATTGATGGAATATTCATATTTCTTCAGAAGTGCGATGTTCTGGATCTCGATACTGTTGAACACCTTGTCTGAGAATGACTGTGCCGGTACGGTCGGATAGTACCAGGTCTTGCTTCCGAAATAATCCCTCAGCTCCTGCGACTGGAAGATATATCCGCGCCTTGCATAGATCTCATTCTTCGCATAGCATATCTGCTGCAGGGAAAGAACGGAAACCTCCGCATCTGTCAGGTTACGCACCGCGCTGTCATAGAAGATATAGTCGCTGGAAGTAGCCTGTGTGATATATCCGGTGGAATAGGATCCGATGTTCTGATAGGAATACCCAGGCTGATCCAGCGCATAACCACCGGGAGCAAGCTGTAATTCCCTGTTCTTGAGAAGCTCGATATTGGCACCCTCATAGGCGTTGAACACGGAAGGAGAGAATCCGGAAGCGTCCACCGTACCCCAGTACCAGTTTTTCGCATTGAAGTAATCGGACAGTTCCGTCGACACGAAGATATATCCGCGCCTTGCATAGATCTCATTCTTGGCAAAACATGCTTCCTGTGCCGTGAGACCTGCCACATCTGAATCCGTAAGATATCTGGTGTTGCTGTCATAGAAGATGTAGGTATCCGGATTCACATAATACGGAGTGGTCCCTCCCATTGTTCCCAGATACTGGTAGATCACATCGTAACTGTAACCCGGTGTATCCAGCGCATACATGCCCAGGGCTGCTTCCCTGTCTGACAGCATCTGTACATTGGCTGTCTCATACGGGTTCAGCATAGAATCCGAGAACTGCGAAGGTGTGTAGATCGGCGTATACCAGTACTGCATGTTGAACCAGTTCTGCAGTTCCGTGGAGACAAACTGTCTTCCGTTCCTGGCATAGATCTCATTCTTGGCATAACACACGACCTGTGCCGGCCAGGATGCAACCACGGACGCATCCAGATATGTATAGCTGCTGTTGGGAAGAAGATAACCGTATACATTATCCGCTTTCGCCTCAGCCGGATGCATCACCGTCAGTACCGTTGCGAGCATGATCACCGTCCATGCCGGGATCAGAACCTTACCAAGGAATCGTCTCTCACTCTTCATATCATTGTCCCCCTATCTCTCGTTCTGGACTGGCTTCATTGTATCATCCCCGAAACAGCATGTCGTGCTGATGATTAATGTATCTTTCTGAAGTTTTTCTTAACTGGCTTCATCCCTGTGGCAGGCATCCATTCCATCACCGCTTTCGGCAAAAAACCAGCCGGTCCCTGAACAGGCCGACTGGTTCTGTCAACATTAGTTTTTCATGATTACTTCTTCAGCTGGGAAAGACGTTCTGTCACCTGATCCATCAGCTTCAGATACTTCTCAAGCTTGGCTTTCTCTTCCTCGATCTTCTGGGCAGGTGCCTTGGAGAGGAACTTCTCATTCTTCAGCATACCGTTGGAGCGTTTCAGCTCACCCTCCAGTTTGCTGCGCTCTTTCTCCAGACGCTCGATCTCCTTGCTGATATCCACCAGCTCTTCCATCGGAATAAAGATCGATGCATTGTGGATCAGGGTGGAAACCGCATCGTCCGCGATGCCGCTCTTGTCTGCCTGTACGATCACCTCAGAGGCGGATCCCAGAGACGCGAAGAACAGGCGGCCTTTCTCGAAGATGTCCCGGATACCTGCATCTGCGGAGACCACATAGACCTTCGCCTTCCTGGACGGTGCCACATTCATGGAAGTACGGACCGTACGGATCGCACGGACAGCATCCTTGATCGTTCCGATCTCTGTCTCCTCAGCGGCAAAGTTCCACTCTTCTTTATAAACCGGCCACGGAGAGACCATAATGGAATCGTCCGAGTCGTTCACTGACTGATAGAGTGCCTCGGTGATGAACGGCATGAAGGGATGCAGCAGCCGCAGTCCCTGCACCAGAGTCTGCTTCAGTGTCCACAGCGCCGCTGCCTTGGTCGGATCCTCATCCGAATACAGACGCGGTTTCACCATCTCGATATACCAGTCGCAGAATTCATCCCACAGGAAATCATAGACCTTCTGAACCGCAATACCCAGTTCAAACTTGTCCATATTCTCCGTGACTTCCTTCGCCAGCATATTGGCCCTGGACAGAATCCATCTGTCCGCACCGGTCAACTGCGTGGGATCGATCGTTTCCGGTACATCACTCTTATCGAGATTCATCAATATGAATCTTGTAGCATTCCAGATCTTATTTGCAAAGTTCCTGGAATTCTCCACACGCTCATAATAAAAGCGCATGTCAT
>OMSN01000159.1 GCA_900313765.1 uncultured Eubacteriales bacterium | reverse complement strand
TCCTGTTCCTGGTGGCAGTCGCCGTCATCGTTTACCTCATCCTGAAGTACACGATGCTCGGGCGCGGGATCTACGCGATCGGAGGCAACCGGGTATCGGCTGAGAGAGCAGGCTTCAATGTCAACGGCATCCTGATCTTTGTCTATACCTTCATCGGTGCATGTGCCGGACTTGCAGGCATCTGCCACACCATGCAGGCCCGTATCTGCATGCCGACAGACCTGATGGGCAGTGAGATGCTGTGCATCGCGGCAGTTGTCCTGGGCGGCACCAATATCGCCGGCGGAAGAGGAACTGTCATCGGCACGACTCTCGGCCTGATCCTGATCACAGTCGCGCGAAGCTCACTGACGCTGGTCGGCGTTGACTCTTCCTGGCAGCAGATGATCGTTGGCATCGTAATCGTCGGAGGCACCGCCCTTTCGGCTTACAAGGAACTGAAGAGCAGCCGGAAGATCGCGAAGATCCTGGAAGACTAGGGAGGGCTGATATATGAGCAATGAGAAAGGCTTCGTGAAATATATAAAGGAGATCACACAGGACGCGAAGATGGTCAGGCTCTTTGTGATCATGGTCGCCGCCTTTGTGATCATGGCTGCAGCGAACGGGCACAAATTCCTGTCCCTCTCAAACTTCCAGTCGATGGCCCGCACATTTCCTGAAGTAGGAATCCTGGCGATCGCCGTGTCCCTTGCCATGCTGCTGGGCGGCATCAACCTGTCGGTGGTCGGCATCGCCAATCTGAGCGGAATCTTCTGCTGTAAGTTCATCATCATGGCGCAGGAGAAGATTGGCATGTGGCCTGCGATCTTCATCGGTCTTGCGATCGCGATGATCGTCGGAGCGCTCTGCGGCCTGCTGAACGGATTCCTGATCGCATACGTAGGCATTCCCGCCATGCTGGCAACCCTCGGATCCCAGGAGATCTTTACCGGCCTTGGCGTCGGCGTGACAAAAGGTGCAGCCGTTTTCGGAACACCGTCCGAATTCACATTTTTCGGCGGCGCATATATCTTTGGTGTGATACCGATGTCCCTGATCGTGTTTGTGGTTGTGGTCATCGTTTTCACGATACTGCTTCAGAAAAAGCAGTACGGCATGGAACTGTATCTTGTAGGTACGAACCCGAAGTCGGCCAGGTTCTCCGGAATCCGGAACGAGAGAGTCATCCTGAAGACACATGTCTACGGTGGTATCCTCTCCGCAATCGCAGGTATCATCATCGCTTCCGGAACGAACTCAGCGAAGGCCAGCTACGGTTCTTCCTATGTGCTGCGGTGCCTGATCGTCGCGATCCTGGGTGGGATCAATCCCTCCGGCGGATTCGGCAAGATCACGGGTGTTGTCATGGCAGTACTCACGATCCAGTTCCTGTCCAGCGGTTTCGGTATCCTGCGCGTTGACAGCTATTTCCAGACTTTCGTCTGGGGCGCGGTCCTGGTAGGCGATATGATCCTGAACTACTATGGAGACAAACTGTCAGAAAACAGGAAGAAGAAAAAAGCAGAAAAAGAAGCATCATAATGTACAAACAAAAGGGAGGTAATGATCATGCAGAGACTGTTGAATAAACCGGAAGATTATGTGGATGAGATGCTCAAAGGCATATATGCGGCGCATCCAGACCGTGTGAAATATGTAAATGATGACCTGCGCTGCTATGTCACCACGAAGAAGACCGAGGGCAAGGTAGGCATCATGACCGGCGGCGGATCCGGACATCTTCCGCTGTTCCTGGGATATGTCGGCGATGGCATGATCGACGGATGTGCCATCGGAGGAGTCTTCCAGTCCCCGAGTGCAGAACAGATCGCCAATGTGACCCGTGAGATCGATTCCGGTGCCGGTGTCCTCTATGTATACGGCAACTATACGGGCGACATCATGAACTTTGAGATGGCAGAAGAACTGGTAGACTTTGATGACATCAAGTGCCTGCATGTGAAGGGCTGTGATGACGTTGCTTCCGCAGACAAGGGGAATGAGGACAAGCGCCGCGGCGTGGCAGGCATCTATTTTGTATTCAAGTGCGCAGGTGCTGCTGCAGACGCCATGCTGCCGCTGGAAGAAGTCGCAAGAATCGCAGAGAAGGCAAATGGTGCCGTCCGTACCTTTGGTGTTGCTCTGTCACCGTGCATCATTCCGGAGAACGGCAAGGCCAACTTCACGGTCAATGAAGGAGAAATGGAACTTGGCATGGGCATTCACGGAGAGCCCGGTGTGGAAGTGTGCCCGGTCAAGACGGCCGACGAGACCGTTGACTATATGCTGGAAAGGATCCTGAAGGATCTGGAGACGAAGGAAGGCGACGAGGTTGCAGTCCTGATGAACGGACTCGGCGCAACACCGCTGGAAGAACTGTACATCATGTACCGCCGCGTCTATGAGACTCTTACCGGACAGGGGATCAAGGTCTGGTTCTCGAAGATGGGCGAATTCGCAACTTCCATGGATATGGCAGGCGCTTCCATCTCTGTCATGAAGCTGGATGACGAACTGAAGAAATATCTGGCACCGGCAGCGGATACACCGTTTATTCATCAGAATGCGATCGGATGAAAGAGAGGATGCGTGCAATGGAAATCACAAGAGAAGATGTCATCCGTTTTATTGAAAAAGCTTCGGATGAAATGAATGAAAACAAAGATTACCTGATCGAGCTGGACGCGAACTCCGGAGACGGCGATCTGGGTCTCACCATGAGCAAGGGTTTTAACGCAGCCAAAGAGAAAGCGCTCTCTTCAGAAGAGACGGATCTCGGGAAGCTGTTCTTCGCAATAGGATCAGCGATCGCTGCAGCAGTCCCCTCCACTATGGGCACTCTGATGGGAAGCGGCATGCTCGGCGCCGCGAAGGCTCTGAAGGGGAAAGAGAGCCTGGATGCTGCCGGATTTGCGGCTTTTGCGAAGGGATACTATGACGGTGTCCAGAAGAGAGGAAAAGCGAATCCCGGCGAGCGTACGCTGCTCGATTCCCTGAAGCCTGCCAGTGATGCGGCGCAGGCAGCGGCGGATGCAGGGTGTGATGACAAGAAAGAGATCGCACAGAAGGCGTATGATGCCGCCTGTGTAGGCGTGGAAGCAACAAAGGACATGGCTCCTGTCTATGGCAAGGCATTTGTACACAGAGAGAAGCTCCATGGCGTACCGGACCAGGGTGCGATCGTGGGAAGCCTGCTGTATAAGGCATGGGTCGAAGCGCTCTGAAGGAGTAATTACCTATGTGGATGAAAGAATTATTTGGTGTTGAGAAACCGATCATCGCGATGTGCCATATGCAGCCTATGCCGGGAGATCCGGCATACGATGCGGATGGCGGCATGGAAAAGGTGCTGGAGTGCGCGCGCAAAGATCTGCTGGCGCTCCAGGAAGGCGGCGTGGACGGCGTCATGTTCTCAAATGAGTTCAGCCTTCCCTATCTCACCAAAGTTGAGACGGTCACGGTTGCCAGCATGGCAGCAGTGATCGGCGAACTGAAGAGTGAGATTCAGATCCCCTATGGCGTTAACTGCCTCTGGGATCCGGTCGCGTCCATCGATCTGGCGGTAGCGGTCGGAGGCAAATTCATACGTGAGATCATCACAGGTGTCTATGCGTCTGACTTCGGACTGTGGAATACCAATGTCGGCGCGACAGTCCGCCACAAGATGGCGGTGTCCGGCAAGGACATCAAGATGCTCTACAATATTGTTCCGGAGGCCGCAACCTACCTGGGAGGACGGGAGATCGAGAGCATCGCGAAGACAACGGAATTCAACAATCATCCGGACGCGCTGTGCGTTTCAGGCCTGACTGCAGGATCGGAGACGGATACGCAGATCCTGATGCGTGTGAAGAATGCCGTGAAGCATACGCCTGTACTGTGCAATACCGGATGCAACAAGGACAACATCAGAAGACAGCTGCAGTATTCGGACGGTGCGGTCTGTGCAACCACCTTCAAGGTGGATGGTGTATTCGAGAATCCGGTCGATGTGAACCGTGTGAAGGAATTCATGGCTGAGGTGAAGGACTTCCGCTCGTCGCTGTGAAACAGGCGTTCCTGAGAGTTGGGGGATGGTTATGTCAGAAAAATATGTAGTCGGATTTGATATGGGAACCGGAAGTGTCCGTGTCGGTGTATATAAACTGGACGGACATGAGGTCGGTTTCGCAGCCACGGAATATGAGACCTTTCACGAGCATCCGGGCTGGGCGGAACAGCGCCCCATGGACTGGTGGAACGGTCTGCAGAAGAGCATGAAGGCTGCCATGGAGATGGCA
>OMSN01000158.1 GCA_900313765.1 uncultured Eubacteriales bacterium | reverse complement strand
ACCGCGCTGGCCAGAGGCGTGTGTATCTTCCGGCAGGGAAGAGATCGAGCGGATGGCACGCAACGGTGTCTTTGTCGCGCACTGTCCGAACTCAAACACGAACATCTCTTCGGGGATCGCACCGGTCAGGAAACTTCTGGATGCCGGAGTCAGGGTCGGACTTGGTTCTGATGTCGCAGGCGGCCACAGCCTCTCGCTGTTTGATGAGATGGTGAGCGCAGTCCAGGTCTCCAATCTGCGGTGGCGGTGTGTGGATGAAAATGACCGGCAGCTCAGCATGACGGAAGCTTTCTATATGGCGACGCGCGGAGGAGGAGAATTCTTCGGAAAAGTCGGAAGTTTTGACAGAGGATATGAGTTTGATGCCCTGGTGATCGATGACTCGGGGCTGGCGGGTACGCGGAAGACGGACGCGGAGCACAGGTTCCTGCGCAGTCTGTACCTGAGCCATGACTGTACGATAGCCGCGAAGTATGTGAAGGGAAATAAGATCCTGTAAGCGAGGGGCGAAACTGTACAATCTTTCTATATTGTCTCGTCTTCTTTCTTGAATATCTGTCTATTGTGTGGTAACATGTTGTTAGATTTTGTAACCATTCTATACAATGTTCACAATGATTCACGAATGCAAAGGAGGATAAACAATGAGGAAATTCATCTCTGTACTTCTTGCCGGCGCGATGATCGCCAGCACAATGCTCGGCACAACGATCGTTGCTCATGCGGATGACGATGTGAGAGTCGCTATGATCACAGACTACGGCGATATCACAGACCAGTCCTTCAACCAGACAACCTATGAAGCATGCCAGGCATGGTGCCAGGAAAACGGCATTGATTTCACCTACAAGAAACCCGCAACCGACGCAGACGCAGACCGTGAGTCTTCCATGGAAGAAGCAATTGAAGACGGCTACAACGTAATTGTTATGCCGGGATATGCATTCGCGGTGGCAATCGTTAACGTTGCTCCGACCTATCCGGATGTCAAGTTCGTTGCTCTGGATGTCTCCGAGTACGATCTGAACACCGCTGCAGGCGGCGAGTTCTCTGAAGAGAATGTATATTCCGCAGTTTACCAGGAAGAGCTGGCCGGCTACATGGCAGGCTACGCTGCAGTCAAGCTTGGCTACAAGAAGCTCGGCTTCCTCGGCGGCATGGCTGTCCCGGCAGTTATCCGCTATGGCTTCGGCTTCGTGCAGGGTGCTGATGACGCAGCCGCAGAGCTTGGCCTGTCTGATGTGGAACTGAAGTATGTCTACGGCGGACAGTTCTTCGGCGATGCCGACATCACTTCCGTTATGGATACCTGGTATCAGGGCGGCACAGAGGTCGTCTTCGCATGCGGCGGCGGCATCTACAGCTCCGCGGCTGAGGCAGCTGCAAAGATCAACGGCAAGGTTATCGGTGTTGACGTTGACCAGGCAGCAACGATCGATGATGCATACGGCGAAGGCATGACCGTCACCAGTGCTATGAAGGGCCTTGCGGCAACCGTTAAGACTCTGCTTACCGCAATCAAGGATGGCAACTGGGATGATTACAAGGGACAGGTTCAGAATCTTGGCCTCGTTTCCGAGAATCCGGATGAGAACTATGTACAGCTTCCTGCATCCACACAGTGGGCGGACGGCTTCACCGAGGATGACTACAAGGCACTCGTTGCCAAGATGTTCAGCGGCGAGATCGAGGTCGATGCGAATACAGAGACCATGCCGGCAGTTGAAGCGATCACAGTCGACGATCAGGGCGCAATCAAGGGCTGATGCCGCAAGCAGACCTGAACACAGGCTGCCCTATGAGAGTACCATGAACGGATGGTAATCTGAGGATCCGGGGCATAATTGCCCCGGGTCCTTTGTTCAATCACAAAAACTAACGGAGGGGGAGAGTATCGCTATGCAGGAACCATATGCGATTGAGATGCTTCACATCACGAAGCGTTTTCCCGGAATCATAGCAAACGACGATGTCACGATCCAGCTGCGCAAGGGTGAGATCCATGCACTGCTGGGAGAGAACGGAGCCGGGAAATCAACTCTGATGAGTGTTCTCTTCGGTCTGTATCAGGCGGAAGAGGGAGAGATCAGAAAAGATGGAAAGACAGTACATATTAACAATCCGAACGATGCCAACGAGCTTGGGATCGGAATGGTCCATCAGCATTTCAAACTGGTGCAGTGCTTCTCAGTCCTTGACAACATTATCCTCGGGGCGGAGACCGTGAAGAACGGATTCCTTCAGAAGGATGAGGCGAGAAAGAAGGTTCTGGCTCTGTCGGAGAAGTATGGTCTGCAGATTGATCCGGATGCAAAGATCTCAGATATCACCGTAGGCATGCAGCAGAGAACAGAGATCCTGAAGATGCTGTACAGGGATAATGAGATCCTGATCTTCGATGAGCCGACGGCAGTCCTGACACCGCAGGAGATCGAAGAACTCATGCAGATCATGAAGAACCTGATCGCGGAAGGAAAGTCGATCCTGTTCATTTCCCATAAACTCAATGAGATCATGGAAGTGGCGGACCGTGTATCCGTTCTGCGCAAGGGCAAATACATCGGCACCGTCAATGTGGCGGACGTCGATGAGGCGGAGCTGTCCCGCATGATGGTCGGCCGCGATGTCCAGCTGAAGGTCGACAAGAAGGACGCAACTCCGGGAGATGTGATCCTCGAGGTCAATGGACTGACGCTTGCTTCGAAGGAACACAAGAAGAACGCAGTCAACAATGTCTCGTTCAATGTCCGCGCAGGCGAGATCGTCTGTATCGCAGGAATCGACGGCAACGGACAGACCGAGCTGGTCTACAGCCTGACCGGTCTGGAGAATCCGACGAGCGGTTCCGTGAAGGTCTGCGGAAGAGACATCACCCATGAGTCGATCCGGAAGAGAGCCGATCTGGTGGCGCACATCCCGGAGGACCGTCACAAACATGGTCTGGTTCTGGATTATCCGCTGGAGTACAACATGATTCTTCAGCGCTACTATGAGCCGGAGTTCACATCCGCCGCAGGATTCCTGAAGAGGAAGGAGATCCGGGAGTATTCCGATCGGCTGATTCAGGAGTACGATGTCCGTTCCGGCCAGGGCTCCATCACCATCACCCGCGCGATGTCCGGCGGCAACCAGCAGAAAGCGATCATCGCAAGAGAGATCGACCGCGGACTGAAGTTCCTGATCGCGGTCCAGCCTACCAGAGGTCTGGATGTCGGCGCCATCGAGAACATCCACGCACAGCTGGTCGCAGAGAGAGACAAGGGCTGCGCTATCCTTCTGGTATCCCTGGAACTGTCGGAGGTCATGAACGTATCCGACCGTATCCTGGTGATGTATGAAGGCGAGATCGTCGGTGAACTGGATCCGAAGAAGACAACGACTGAGGAACTGGGCCTGTACATGGCAGGCGCCAAGAGAGATCCGCAGTTCCAGAAGGGAAGGGGGTGACAGGAATGAATGAGAATAAGGGTTTTTTCGGTAAACCTGGTGTACAGACGATCATGGCATCTCTGATCTGTATCGTGATCGGTCTGTTCTTCGGATTCCTGGTACTTCTGCTGATCCATCCGCAGGGCGCATGGGATTCGATCGTAACGATCATTCTGAATTTCATAACCCGCTCGAGTGGTCCTGCCAAGATCAAAGCACTGGGCAATACGCTGGTCAAGACCTCACCGCTGCTGATGTGTGCGCTGTCTGTATGCTTCTGCTACAAGGTTGGCCTGTTCAACATCGGTGCTGCGGGACAGTATGAAGCAGGCGCTGGAATCGCGCTCTTCGCGGCTCTCGGCTGGGGACTTCCCTGGTGGGTCTGCCTGATCCTGGCTGCACTTGCGGGAGCTCTTCTCGGATGCATCTCCGGAGCCCTGAAGGCATACCGGAATGTAAACGAAGTTATCTCAGGCATCATGCTGAACTGGATCACTCTGTATCTTGTCAATATGATTCTGACCAAGGTCAAGGATCCGGCAAGCCCCTACACCATGCCGCTGCAGGCGACGAATCCGAAAGCAGTGATCCCGGGGGTTGGCCTTCCGGCATTCTTTGCAAACAACCGTTATGTGACACTGGCAATCCCGCTGGCTGTAATCATCGCGGTCGCGATCTGGGTCGTCCTCAATAAGACGGTATTCGGCTATGAACTGCGTGCGACCGGTTTTAACAAAGAAGCGGCCAGATATGCCGGCATGGCTGAGAAGAAGAACATCATCGTGACGCTGGCGATCGGCGGCGCCCTTGCAGGTATCGGTGCTGCATTCCTGTTCCTGACCGGATATCAGCAGTGGACAACGACACAGACTTCGGTTCCGGGCATGGGCTTCAACGGCATCGCTGCGACATTCCTCGGAGGCCTGAACCCGATCGGAACGATCTTCTCATCGTTCTTCATTCAGCAGATCACGGATGGCGGCGCATTGATCGACAAGGCGATCTATCCATCCCAGATCTCAGACCTGATCTCAGCTCTGATCGTTTATCTGTGCGGATTCACAATGTTCTTCCGCCTGATCATCGCGAACAAGCTGGCTCGGAAAGGAGGTAATAAGTAATGCTGTTACTGATCCAGTATACCTTAATGTTTGCCTCCGTTCTGTCTCTGGTGGCACTGGGCGGCTGCTATTCTGAGCACTCCGGTGTAATCAACCTGGGACTCGAGGGAATCATGGTCATGGGTGCCCTGGGCGGTGCCATGGCAATGCAGTTTCTGGGCAAAGCGCCCGTGATCGTAACGATCTTCGTGGTTATGCTTGCCGCTGTTATAGTCGGCATGATCTATTCCTGCCTGCTGGGTTTTGCAAGTATCCAGTTCAATGCGGACCAGACACTGGTCGGTACCGCTATGAACATGCTTGCTACAGCAGCCGCAACGATCATTGCCCGCTCCTTCAACACCATGAAGGACCCGAACAATGTCTCCAACACGCTGCAGTACATCAAGCAGAAGAGAGCGTTCCTGGTCTACTTCGGACGTTTCGAGTTCAACTGGTTCATGGTAGTTGCAGTGATCATGCTGGTCGTCGGATACATTGTGCTGTACAAGACCCGCTTCGGTCTGCGCCTGATGGCCTGCGGCGAGAATCCCCAGGCAGCTGACGCAGTCAGTATCAATGTCTACAAGATGCGCTGGGCAGGCGTCCTGATCTCCGGTTTCCTCGGAGGCCTTGGAGGCATTGTCTACATCACGGCAGGCGTTTCGGAGTGGAAGTTTGAAGTCGGCGTTGCAGGCTTCGGTTTCCTGGCACTCGCAGTTATGATCTTCGGGAACCTCGATTCCAAGGTCTACAACATGATGCCGTACATCATCTCTCTGATCGTCCTGGCATTCACTTCCAAGAATTCGGCAGCGCCGAAGGCAGAAGGCATACCATACGACAAGAGTACGAGATAAGTCCTGAACAACTGACAGGTACTTGTGAGATCCGCTCTCTGGATTATGCTCAGAGAGCGGATCTTTTTTGTTTCTCCTGTCTGAAGCGATCTCAGGACTCGTTGCGCTGTGCGGGTCCTTCGTGTATGATAGCGAGGGCCGGAATTCCGTGTGCAGGCGGTTTTCGGCAGAATGATTCTGTTCAAGTAAAGTATGGCGTTTTTGTATATATGGCACAGTCGACAACACAACTGAGATATCGTGACCTGCTGAGTAAGATGGTCATGCTCGCGATCCCCACCCTGCTGGAGCAGGTATTGTCGACCCTTCTTCAGTATGTGGATACCGCTATGGTAGGCCGTCTGGGGGAGCAGGCGACTGCCTCTGTCAGCGTTACGACTACGATCGGATGGCTGGTGGGAAGTATTGCTTATGCGCTAGGCACTGCGGTGCTGGCGCTTATTTCCCGTGCCTACGGAGCAAATGACACCCGCAGAGGCAACCGGCTTGCCAACCAGGCTCTTCTGCTGACCCTGGTCTGCGGAGTTGTGCTGGGTGGGATCAGTATCGTACTGAGTCCCTTTATCCCCGGATGGATGGGAGCCGAGAAGGCGATCCGCCATCAGGCAAGCGTTTATTTCACGATCATCAGCATCCCCATGATCTTCCGTGTCTCCACGGCCATCCTGGGATCCGCAGTCCGTGCGACGCAGAACACGAAGACCCCGATGCTCATCACACTCGCCTCCAACCTGCTCAATATCGTTCTGAACTATCTGCTGATCTATCCGGCAGGTCTGGGCGTTACAGGTGCAGCGATCGCATCCGCGATCTCATTTACCATCGGCGGGGCACTGATGTTTGTGCTGTTCATCCGGACAGAATTCCTGTATCCGGACAGAAGGAGTCCGGGCAGACCCCGTCTCTCAGACAGCGGGGCCGGAGCTGCGGGAATCTCCCTTCGCCCGGACAGGGCGGTCCTGAGGGAGATCGGCAAGATCGGGATCCCGATCATGGGAACCGCGGTTGTCAGCTGTTCCGGTTATGTTGTATTTGCCGGACTTGTCTCCGGAATGGGAACGACCATCTTCGCAGCGCATTCCATTGCAGTGACTGCAGAGGAGATCTTCTACATTCCCGGATACGGACTGCGGACAGCAACATCCGCGCTGGTCG
>OMSN01000066.1 GCA_900313765.1 uncultured Eubacteriales bacterium | reverse complement strand
GTTCGACTTGCATGTGTTAAGCACGCCGCCAGCGTTCATCCTGAGCCAGGATCAAACTCTCGAAAAAAATTTGATCAGAACTCGGAATCGTCTGCTGACATTTCCTTATCCTAATTCTTACTGTTTTAAAGGTCAGTTCCTTTGAATAAAAACTTTTAAAGAATCTTCAAGGTCGTTTCACTGTTCAGTTATCAAAGAACTCTTTTTTCGCTCACCCGCTTGCGGGCGACTCGAATAATCTAACACTGACAAGATGTTTTGTCAATACCTTTTTTTAAAGAATCAAAATTTTTTTATTTCGATTCAGCGGAGAAGGAGGGATTTGAACCCTCGCGCCGGTCTCCCGACCTACACCCTTAGCAGGGGCGCCTCTTCGGCCTCTTGAGTACTTCTCCGAGCCCGAATAACTGGTGTTATTCAGATGATCCAACCCCACATTCAGTGAAGCGGCAAAGCCTATTATAGGTCAGAGGATCTTCTTTTGTCAAACCTTTTTTTCTTTGAAAATACCGTATTTTCGGGCATTTCCGGACCTTTCAAGATATAGAGAAAGGCTCTTACTGCGGATACCATCTCTGGTATGCCGCAGTACATGCTCACGATGCGTTATCCGGCAATATGGATTCACTCTTTATCACAAACCGGACAGAGCCGTCCATACCGTCTGCAATTCCGGAGAAACTGTTGTAGCCGTCTCCAGCATCCTTCAAAGCTTCCATCCGGTCCATAAGCACCCTCAGGTCCCCGTTGAACAGGGCAACGATCCTGCCTACTCCCTCTTCATCAAACTTCTTCATACCGTCCGCAAGCTTACTGGATCCTTCCACCAGTTTGCCTGTTCCATCCTTCAGTGCTGCTGTTCCGTCAGTCAGCTGAGAACTGTTCTCATCCAGCGTTCCAAGACCTGCCTGAAGCTGGCCTGCTCCGGCATCCAGGGCAGAAGTTCCCTGTTTGAGAGTATCTGCTCCCGTTGACAGAGTCTTCGATCCTCCTGCAATCTTTGAGATTGCGGCAGCTACCTTTTTGATCCCATTTCCAAGCGCGTCGGCGCCGCTCTTCAGAGATGGCATATTCTGATCCAGCTCTGACGTTCCCTTCTCCAGTGTGGAAGAGCCTTCACTCAGTGCTGCTGCGCCATCAGACAGTTCCTGAGCCCCTCCCGTCAGAGAAGGCATATTCTCATTCAGTGTATGCAGACCCTTTGCCAGGGAAGATGTACCGCCGCTCAGGCTTGAGGTCCCGTTCTTCAGAGTGGAAAGCGCACTGATCAGACCATTTTCTCCGAAAAATGAATCCCGTACACCCTGCGCGAGCCTGACCAGATCCTGCAGGCCGGATACAGTCTGCTTTCCCTCTGCTATCTTTTCAGAAGTACCTTCCGAAGCAAGATCCTCATCGGAGTTGATCCCTGCCATTCCCATCAGCATGGACTTACTGGCCTGCAGCTGTGACACTGCCTGCTGCGTGCCGCTGATCAGAGCGCCGGCCTTAGCCTGTGCCGCTGCTGCAGCCTCCTCTGCAGACAGTCCTGCCTGGATCCCGCCGGCGGTCAGCATATAGACCAGTCCACGGTCCACATCCTGCGCCGTATAATCGGATGAGGCCTCTGCTGATACGAGGTCTGCTGATACAGCGCCTGCTGCCGCTGCCTGTACTGTCTGCGGTCCGCTCTGCACCGGAGCCTCCATCTGCCCGGTCTCAGGCTGTACCTGCTTCACCTGCTGTGTCTGCTCCGTCTGCACCGAAGCTGCCTGCTCCAGAGCTGCTTCACCCTGGCTCTCCAGCGCAGCTTCATACAGGGCCACAAGTTCTTCATAAGACTGAATCACTTCTTTATAGGAAGAGATTGCTGCTTCATAGGACTGTGCCCCGCTCTCATAGCTTCCGGACGCACTCTGATAATCAGACTGTGCCTGCGTAAATGAACCTGCCACGCTCTGTGCCTGGCTCACGATCGAACTGATCGAATCTGCTTCAGCGGTAAGAGGTGTCTTCTTCATGGCAGCGATCAGGTTATTCACATCCGGCAGGTACTGATCGGATGCCGCCTGATAGGAAGCTGCTGCGCTGCTTCCCTCAGATTCTGCCGTCTGCCTGCTGGTCTGGGCAGCCGCCACGCTCTCCTGCGCCGACTGGACTTCCGATTCTGCCTGGCTCTTCGCAGTCGCTGCCGATTCCTTCGCTGCTGCAGCACTGTCTGCGTCGAAGGACGCTGCCGGCATTGTTTCCTCCGGAACCGGCGCCGTCTCGGCAGGCATCTCATCTGCTGCCGGGGACGCTGTCTCCCCTGCCGTTGCTTCCTGGCTGGCTGCGCTGTCTGCCGGTGCTTCCTGACTGACTGTGCTGTCTGCCGGTGCTTCCTGACTGACTGTGCTGTCTGTCTGCACACCTTCTGCCGCCTGACTTATATCCGCGGCTTCTGCTGCCGTATAGTTCACCGGAGCTGTCTCATTTGCTGTATTCTGAGCTGCCTTCGCCGCAAGGATGCACTGCATAAGAACTGCCCTGTCGATCTCGATGCCGTTCAGCTTCGCGATGGTGACAAGGGCGTCTATCCTGCTGTCTGCGTCCGAAAGATCACAGGTCAGCAGAGACGGATCGGCGCTGAGCATGTCCAGTCCCTTCTGCAGGGCTTCAAACTGCCTGGAGGATGCTTCCAGCTTCTGACGGCTCTCCTCCGTGTTCAGTGACGCGAGGTCTTCCCTGCCGCTGAGTGCAGCATAGATCCTGCCCACACCGTCATCAGCAGCGCCGGCGCCTTCACTCAGGGCGGCAGCACCCTTATCCGCGCTGTCAACAGCACCCGAGACACTCTTCGCTCCGTCAGAGAGGGTTTTTGCCCCTTCACTGAGCTTCTTCACGCCGCCGCCAAGGCTCTTCATACCGGCCGCCAGCTGCGTGACCGCAGTCCTGACTGCTTCGATTCCCTTGGACAATGCATCCGAGCCGGCGGTCAGCTCTCCCGTCCTGCTGTTAAGCGTCGAAGCGCCGCTGTGGAGTGTCTTAGCGCCGGCAGCCAGTTCTCCTGCGCCAGTGTCCAGCTTCGAAGCACCGTCCGTCAGATCCTTCGAGCCGCCGTACGCCTTGCCGACACCTTCCGTATATTTCTTCACACCTTCATCCAGGCTTCCGGCACCTTCATCAAGCTCCGTCATGCCCTCATACAGATCCTCCGACCCTTCGGCCAGCTCCGAGGATGCGGTCTCCAGCTTGTCCACATCCTCCGTGATCTGATCCAGATCACTTCCGGCGTCGAACAGCCCCAGCACCTCATCCAGCGCATCATCCAGGATAAGAGACATGTTCATCTCCATCGAGAAGTTCTCAACGTCGGCCTCGATCTCCACGGACTGTGGTATGTTCAGCTCCTCGAATCGAAGATCCTGGTTCTTCTCCAGCTTCAGGCTGTCCTGCAGACCCGGAAATGCAAGCCCCACGACGGCTACATTGCCGCCTTCATCCAGCACCTTGCCGCTGGATACGGTTACATTGGACGCGCAGCCGTCCGTAAACAGGCAGCCTGATATCACACCGAACGGTACATAGACCGTCTCCTTCTTTCCATCGATCTCTGCCTCTGTGGCTGCGCGGTTTACATAATCATAGCGCATCTTCAGGTGTCCGGACGCGCCGCCCAGCTCCTGAGGCTGAACCTCCCGTCCGTCAAGAGTGTAGGTGATCCGGACGTCCACCGGAGGCTGATTCGTACTCTCTCCCTGATAGTAGATATCATGTCCGGAGGCATTCCAGATTACATCCCGGCCCTCCCTGGTAAAGGATTCATCCCCCTTCACATTTTCAATATTCTCCAGATCAGATCGGTCTGCAATGGTCCCGAGCGCTCCTGTATTCTTCAGCCAGTCAGAGATCACGACAGACTTCTGTCTGCCGGAGGCATCTGTGAAAATGTAGACCGTCTCCTCCTTCTGTACGCCATCACCGGCCGCATTTTCCCCGGCGGCCCGCTCACCTGCCTCCGGCATTGCCGCCATGCTGAAGGCCAGTCCTGCTGCAGTCACCACCGCAGTCATCTTCCTGATCGCAGTTCTCATATTTCCTCTGTTCTTTTCATTCTTTTTATCTTTTATTCCTGACATCATAGATTCCCTCCCTGATGAACCACATTCCGCGAATGAACCGCCGTTCCTGATATATCTGTCTGCTTCTTCGGCCTGAACCCGAGGGATGTATACAGGATCACCCGGTCGAAGGCGTACAGTAGAGCCGGCAGTATGAATATGACAGTGACCATGGAGATCAGCGCCCCGCGTGCCATAAGCGTGCACAGGGAACTGATCATATCGATCTCTGAATACAGTCCCACTCCAAAGGTTGCCGCAAAAAAGCTGAAGGCGGATACCAGGATCGAAGCGATCGACGTGGAGTGCGCAATATAGATCGATTCTTTTCGATCTTTTCCGGACTCTCGTTCCGTCCGGTACCGTGTCGTCATCAGGATCGCGTAATCGACGGTTGAGCCCAGCTGGATCGTACCGATAACGATCGATGCGATAAACGGAAGGGTCGTCCCCGTATAATACGGGATTCCCATATTAATGAAGATTGCGAACTCGATCGCGGCGACCAGGATGACCGGCAGAGAGACAGACCGGAACACGAACAGGATAATGACTGCGATCACTCCGATGGATACCCAGTTGACGGTATTGAAATCATGGTTCGTGATCTCGATCAGGTCCTTCGTGCAGGCTGCTTCTCCCACCAGCATGCACCTGCTGTCGTACCGGCTGATCACCTGGGTGATCTCACTGCACTGACGATTCACCTCAGGTGACGCGGTCTTATACTCACTCATCATCAGGAGCATCTGCCAGCCGCCCTTTTCAAACACCTGCAGGATCTCCCCGGGCAGGAGCTCTCTGGGGATCTCGCTCCCGATCAGCGCGTCGATCCCAAGCACCGACTTGATGCCGTCGATCTTCTTCAGCTCTCCGCACAGCTCAGATACCGCTTCCGGATCCATATCTGAAGGAACGAGGATCATCTGTGTCGTATTCATGCCGAAGTCTTCCGACAGCTTCCGGTTCGCTGTGACCGAGGGAAGGGACTCAGGAAGAGTGGAATCCAGATTGTAGTAGACCTGGGTATTGAAGTATCCCTTTACAGCCGGGATCCAGATCAGTGCAAATGCGATCAGAAGCAGCGGATAGAATCTCTGTACAAACCGCGGGATCTTCTTAAACTGCGGAAGCAGTGCCCTGTGGTGAGTGCGCTCGATCGCCCGGTCAAAGATCAGAAGCAAAGAGGGCAGTACCGTAACACAGCCCACTACGCCGAACAGGACACCCTTGGCCATGACCAGTCCCAGGTCTTTGCCGAGGGTGAAGCTCATAAAGCACAGTGCCAGGAAACCCGCCATGGTCGTGACGGAGGAGCCCACCACACTGGAGAGCGTGGCACTGATCGCCGCTGCCATAGCCTCCTGCTTCATGTCTTTGTCACATTCGTCCGGCCTGCTCTGTGCAAGCAGAGTCTTCTGCTCCTCGTAGGAATGCCACAGGAAGATGGAATAGTCCAGTGTTACGCCCAGCTGCAGTACCGCAGCCAGTGCCTTCGTCACATAAGAAACCTGGCCGAACACAATATTTGTCCCCAGGTTGTAGATCACCGCGAATCCGATCGACAGAAGGAAGAAAAGCGGCGCGAGAAATGAATCCATGGTAAGCATCAGCACGATCGTGCACAGGATCACCGCGATCAGTACATAGACCGGCGCCTCCCTGTCCGAAAGCTCCCTGGTATCCTCCACGACAGCCGTCATGCCGGAGATGAAGGTCTGCTCATTTGCGATCTTCCTGAGCGCGCGGACCGCCTCCATGGCCTCGTCAGACGACATCGTCACATCGAACACCGCGACCATCATCGTCGCGTTCCCATCCTCACTCAGGAAGATCCGGCGGATCCTGTCCGGGAACAGTTCTGCCGGTATCGATATGTCAGCAATGCTGTCATACCATACAATCTTATCGACATGAGGTACCTCTGACATCTTCTCCTTCATCTTCAGAACGTCTTTGTTCTTCATCCCTTCGCAGACGATCATGGAGAATCCGCCTGTCCCGAATTCATCGACCATGATCTTCTGTCCCTTCATGGTCTCGATGTCCTCCGGAAGATAGCTCAGCATGTCATAATTGATCCGCGTATGCAGATACCCCAGCGCAGCGGGGATCAGCAGCAGTATGCTGGCGATCAGGATCACATATCTCATTTTCACAACGATTTTACCGAACCAATGAGATTCCATTACTTTTCTTCCTTTCTCTTTTTGACTGAGACCTAAACTAATCTCAGGAAAGAAAAGTTGGTATAACCAGTTTCGGCAATGTGTAAAAAAAAAGCGACACTTCCAAAAAAGTGTCGCTTACGGATATACAACTCTGAAAAAATGTGCCGCCTCTCCTCTGCCTTCTGTCAGAAGCCCTTCGGCAGATCGATCAGCGAATGCGCCGCCACATACTCGTAGATGTCCACCATCTCCTCCGGGGAGACGCTCATGCCCTTCTCGATCCAGCTCATCAGGATATAGGTCAGGCTCATCGCATAGTAATCCGCGACCCATCCCGCAGTCAGCCAGTTATACTTCTCATGCTTCCCGAACTCGCTGGACATGAAATACTCTTCGATCGTCTCGGCGATCAGCTGCCGGACGGTGCTGGCAAATGAATTCTGTCCCTGCGTGTGGGCAACGTGGCTGTAGAATTCTTTATTCTTAAGAAGGGCGGTAAACATGAACATGACCGCTTCTTTGCGCATATTGTTCTGAAGCAGGATCCTGGTCGGACTCACGATCTCCTCACGGCAGATCCACTCCAGAAGCTCATACTTATCCTGAAAATGGTTATAGAAAGTGACACGGATCACCCCTGCGCGATCCGTGATCTCTTTAATCGTGATCTTCTCCACGGGCTTCTCCTGAACAAGCTCTTTGAAGCTGTCAGCAAGAAGAACCTTCACTTCCCTTTTCTGCTGCAATGCTATCCTGCTCCGTTATCAGATTCCATCCCGATTCAGTAATGATGTCATGATACCATTTTTTAATATTGCAGGCAACTCGATGTGATAAAACCAAATTTTATAATGAAAACCCGGGTGTGACCGTGAACTCCATCCTCCGTCCGCTCCCGGGATGCGTGAAGCACAGCCGGGCCGCGCACAGGCACAGTCTGCCGTCCTCCCCGGCCCCGCCGCCGTATTTACGGTCTCCCGCAAGCGGCATGTGGGCGTGTGCCATCTGGACCCGGATCTGGTGGTGCCGTCCGGTGAGAAGACGGATCTCCACCATCGCTCTGCCGTCCTTCATCTCCAGAGTCCGGAAGTAAAGCTGCGCTTTCTTCGCGTCCCTGACGCCTTCCTCCACTACCATGGCCGTATTTCCGGAATAGTCCCGGAGGATCCAGTCCGTGAGCAGGATCTCTCTCTTCCTGCCCTCCAGGGCCAGCGGATATGCCTCCCTGTCCAGCAGGACCACAGCCCTGTAGATCTTCTCCATGGCAGGCACTTCCTTCTTCCCCTTCTTCGCGCCTGCCTGGCGGCCAGGACCGGCGTTTCCCTTCACAGCTGCCTGGCGGCCCGGACTGGAACTTCCCTTCGCTGCCTCCTGGCGATCCGGATCAGCGCTTCCCTTCGCTGCTGCCTGGCGGCTGAGATGGGCTGCCGCCCCGGGCGTCTTCGCAAAGACCAGAAGCCCCTCCACCGGCTGGTCAAGGCGGTGCACGATGCCAAGATAGGGCTCCGCTCCCCGCACAGCCTGGCGCGGATCCGGTGCCTGACCGGCTGAGCGGCTCTCCTGCGCCAGATGGTTCTTCAGCACACTCACCAGATCTCTTCCGGATGTTCTGCCGGACTGAACCGGAAGTCCCGCTTCCTTATATACTACTATGATCTCATTGTCTTCGTATTCGATCCGCATGACGCCCCCTGATACACAGATCCGCCCCGGAGCTGTCAGATGGCTCCGGGGCGGT
>OMSN01000157.1 GCA_900313765.1 uncultured Eubacteriales bacterium | reverse complement strand
CGAGTCCCACCACCGGCATGAATATTACAGACCGCATGGTTGAAGGAGCATCCTGAACTTCTTTCAGCCGTGCGGTTTTCTCGTTGTACGGACTTCCTTATTGAGAATTTTGACCCGATTAATGAATTGACATCCCCGTTTAGTTACAATATTCTAACTGTGGTTTAACGCAGCTAATTTTTAGTCCGATTAAGGAGGTTCACCTTATGAGAAAAGCAGCAGTATTATCACTTTCAGCCATGCTGGCCGTTGTTTCCTGCATGGGTGCCATGGCACAAGAAACGGAGCAGAATCTGACAGAAGGAGATGTAACCCCGGTTGTGGATGAGATCCCGGAAGATGCGATCGAGATCGCTTCCGCTGAAGATCTGGCAGAAGTCATGAATAACCTCAGTGCTTACTATGTACTGACGGCAGACATTGACCTGGAAGGCGCTTCCATCACTCCGATCGGCAGTTTTGTACCGGAAGGCGAAGAAGGGGAAGAAGCGGAGACTCCCTCCGAGGAAAATGCTTTCACTGGAACTTTCAACGGAAACGGCCACACGATCTCTAACTTCACGGTTGGTGAAGAAGACACCTGGTGCTCCGGCCTATTCGGATGCATCGCCAATGCAACCGTTGAGAATCTGACAGTGGAAAACGCTTCCGCACAGGGAACCATCATGGTCAGTGATGTGATTGGCTATTCCTACTGCTCCACCGTCAGTGATGTAGTCCTGAAAGGCTGTTCTGTCAAAGCATATTCATCTGACATGAGCGCTGAGGGCATGTACGGCGGCATCGTAGGAGCCGGTATGGCCAGCATGCTGATCAACTGCGAGGCCCAGGCGGACATAGAGATCCCGGATAACACAGCAAACACGGGTATCGTAGGAGGCGGTCTGGAGATGACATCCCTTCTCAACTGCTCTGCGGCCGGCAATGTCACCGCAGGAGCAAACTGCTATGGTCTTGGCGGCGTTTCAGGCTGCGCATTCGGTGCGGAAGAAATTACCGGCTGCTCTGCAGCTGACGTGAACATTACTGCCGGAGACGGCTGTTACTGGATCGGAGGCATAACAGGGTATTCCGGAGGATTCGAAGACGAATCTGCAGGCATCCCGGTAACGGCCGTTTCAGACTGCACTACGAGCAATGTCAAAATAAATGTTGCCGAAGGCGCAGAAGGCGTTGACGACTTTGTCGGGGCCGGTTTCTACAATGAACAGGTCGCGCAGGCATATGGTGCTCCGTACGACCAGCCGACCGTCTTTACCATTGAGAACTGCACCGCAGCCTGACTGTACGCACCTTTGTTCATAATAAAATGGCGCCGCATCAAACGGCGCCATTTTTCATGTCTCTGTCTGCAGATCAGCTTCAATTCCGGTTTATCTGCTTTATTTCATATTTACAGACAGTTTCTTCTGATCCTCTGTATCGATCTCCTCTGTCCGCGACTCGGTCTGAATCTTCTTCAGATCCACTTCTCCATGATCACTGTCTGAGCGCAGCTGGTCATAAGAGACCCTCTCATCGGATTCCACTGAATTCTCCGGCAGAAGCCTCTCCAGCTCAAAATGAGGGTTGTACCGGTCATGTGGGTAATCGTAGGTTCCGACTTCAATGGAATCCGGCATTCCTTCCACATAAGGAACATATTTCCTTCCGTCCGGGAACGCAATCTTGTTCCATTCGTCAGCGCCTACCGCATGTGCATGCGCCACGATTCCTTCATAGTACCCTTCAGTCCCTGTCATGTAACCACTGGCTATGACCGCGCTGTACATGGCTTCCGGGGTGGAATCCAGATTGCGGATCACACGTGCGACCCCCGGATAGCAGCCCTGCCAGAACCAGATCAGGAACGCATGAAGCCCATCTGAGAAGGTTGGGAACGCGGAGAACCCACCGTAAACACTTCCGCAGGGAACGATTTTCGCAATGGTCGGAGAATAGGTGATTCCCCAGTAATTGTTGTATGTGCCGGCAAGTGACGAGACCGAAGCATAGCCGGATTCGACTCCTGCCATGCCGACCACGACCGATGGCCAGATCCCGTATTCCCTGCACTGCGTTATGATCTCTTCCTTGTGGGATTCCATAATGCTCTTGAGATCAGCCGCGTGGCACGGACCGGCAGCCACGGTTCCCAGAACCATGGCTATAATGATTGCACGTATCTTTTTCATATACAGTCCTTACTCCGTCTCCTGTTCGGTTTCGGCATCCAGCTCAGTTTCCTCCTCCTTTGGCGAAACTTTCTCTACTTCCTTCTGAAGCTGCTGAACGAGTTCATCGTCGATGATTCCATCCGCCGGTGTATATCCGCACAGTTTCTGGAAACGTCTTATCATCTTTATGGTACGGTAACCGCAATATCCATCCACCTTGCCTACCGGGAACTTCAAGGTGTTCAGGCACTCCTGAACCGTCCTGGTGGTTGCTTCAGATACGGTTCCGGAGGAGAATTCATCCAGCGCTTCCAGGTCTTTAACCTTACTGCGCATGTCCGCAATATCCGTAAAATGTGCTCCGTAATAATCCGCCAGTTCAACTGCAACAGCTGCTCTCTTAGCGAACCCGGCCTCCCAGAGCTCATTATAAGTATCGATATCCTGCTTTTCCTCCCAGGATTCATATGCATCGAGCTGGTTCTGCAGTCCTGTCAGATACTGCTCACACAGATACTGCATGTTGGGGTGTTTGAAATTCGCATCCTCATAGGCATCTATCATCCAGCTCTCTGTCTCACAGCATGCCTGATTCGCTTCCGCGATCTCATCGTTAGTCATCATGCTCAGCTCCGCTTCCGAGTAAGACTGAGACATTGCAGTGCGTTCATTTATAGCAGTCTCAACATCGGCAATAAACGCCTTGACTTTAGTGTATCCCGATTTTATTTCTTCCTCAGACATATCTTCCGTCTCCATATTTTCAGTCTCGGAGACTTCCGTCTCCGTCTCTGTCTGCAGCAGATCCTCATCTGCAGCCTCAGCCGCAAACAGGCTGCAGGACATGCATCCGGCCAACAGAAGCGCCATGATGGCTGTCGGCTTTCTCTTATTATCGTTCATTCTGTTTTTTCTCATGATCAACACCTCTATCATTTATACCAGTTTGCTGTAGATCGGGAAGCAGTCAAAGGTCGCAAAGTAATCTTTCGGCTCCTGCGCCCTCCGGATCATTTCAACCGTACCGTCTTCCTTCTTCAGCAGTTCGGCGGACCACAGTCTTCCATTGTAGTTGTAGCCCATCGAGAAACCATGTGCACCTGTGTCATGGATGACAAGATAATCTCCCATGTCAATCTTCGGCAGGCAGCGGTCGATCGCAAATTTGTCATTGTTCTCGCACAGAGAACCGGTGACATCATACCTGCACACGCAGGGCTGATCCTCTTTGCCAAGCACCGTGATGTGATGGTAGGAACCATACATGGCCGGCCGCATCAGATTGGCAGCGCACGCATCGACGCCGATGTACTCTTTGTAGATATGCTTCTCATTGATTGCCTTTGTGACCAGGCAGCCGTAGGGTCCCATCATGAACCGTCCCATCTCGGTGAAGATGCGGACATCATCCATTCCGTTTCTGCCCAGGATCCGGTCGTAGGCTTCGTGGACGCCCGCACCGATCTTCATGATATCGGCACCGGCTGCGTCCGGCTCATAGGGGATCCCGACTCCTCCGGATAGATTGATGAAGGAGATATGGGCACCGGTGGCATTTCTCAGCCGCACCGCAAGCTTGAACAGCGTGGTCGCAAGCGTCGGGTAATAATCATTTCCGACGGTATTCGACACGAGAAATGCATGGATCCCGAAATGCTTCACGCCCTTGCTCTTCATGATGCGGAACGCTTCAAACATCTGCTCTTCCGTCATACCATACTTCGAATCTCCCGGATTGTCCATGATTCCGTTGGACAATTTATAGAAACCACCCGGATTGAACCGGCAGCTCATGGTCTCCGGCAGAGATCCCAGTTCTCTCTCCACGATCTCAATATGGCTGATGTCATCCAGATTGATGATGGCGCCAAGGTCCGCAGCCTTGCGGTATTCCTCGACCGGCGTATCGTTGGAGGAGAACATGATCTCCTCTCCCGTGATCCCGCAGGCCTCGGAGAGCATCAGTTCCGTCATGGAAGAACAGTCGCATCCACATCCATGATCATGCAGGATATTGAGAAGGAACGGATTCGGCGTAGCCTTCACCGCAAAATACTCGCGAAAGCCCGGATTCCAGGAAAATGCCTCATTCACCCGCCGTGCATTCTCGCGGATCCCTTTCTCATCGTAGAGATGGAACGGAGTCGGATATTTCTTCACGATCTCCTGCACTTCACTCAGTGTCACAAATGGTTTTTTCATAATCTTACTCCTTAAACAGTTCTTCCACGCGTCCGTCCGGATCACTCAGATGATTGTACTGCAGAATATGGTAGTCATTCAGCAGCTTCGTGTTCTCATCATCGGGATCACTTCCGTCCCAGCTGTGGTAAGTTCCGTCTGCATCCACATAGGCTCCGGCTGCCACTGCCGGTACCTGCTCTCTCATCTGAAGCAGGAACTTCTGATACGGAGGCAGCTCTACCCCCGCCTCTTCCAGGATCAGCGGGCTCAGATAGTTGGCGCTGATCAGGTCCGCGTCGGTTCTCTTCTGCGCGCCGAAGTTGTTCCAGATCACATAGGGAACCATATAGTGCTTCTGCACTTCCTCCAGGGATTCCTGGGTGGAGCCTGCCGCTCCGCTGTTGTCGGAAGCCATGTTGAAGGATTCATTTCCCACCAGCTTGTCGATCACGTCCGTGATGTAATCTCCGGGTTCATGGTCTCCGAACATGGCGATGATCGTCGGCTCTTCCACATGGTTCTCAAAATATTCGATCAGGTCTGCAAATGCCTGGTCCGAATGCTTGATCAGTGTCAGGTACCGCTCGGTCGCCACGACATCCGGCGTCTGTATCGGTACATCTGTCAGCATGACTTCTTCCGAGAAACCGTTGTCTGTTGACTTCGGTGCATATCCGGAATGGTTCTGCATGGTGACGAGGAAGATGAACTCGCTCTCGTCCTCAGGCTTGTCCTCCATGATCCGGATGATCTTGTCAAAGGCTCCTTTGTCGCTGACATACCCTCTCAGCTTGTCAGCTCCTGCAAATGAACTCACATCCAGGAATTCATCGAATCCCATCAGCGGATAGACTCTGTCCCGCTCCCAGCCGCTTCCGTTGTAGGGATGCATACCGATGGTCCTGTATCGCCATGGTATCGCTGCTCAGGCACTCATACTCCGTGTTGGCGGTATTGCCTCCCTTGACCGATACCATCAGATAGCCGGATGTATAATCCTCCATCAGGGACCGGAAATGGGGCATGTAGTCTTCACTGGTGTTGAAATCTCCAAGAACCGACAGATCCGAGAATGCCTCATTCATGATGATGATAATATTCGGATTCTGCACACTGGCCGCTGCGGCGGATCCCTTCGCGCCGCTTCCCTCTTCCCTTCCGGACCAGGACGCCTCCGCTTCCTGACCGATCTTTTCAGCCCTCGAGGCACTGTATCCATCCGGTTTCTCCACGTGGAGGAAGGACAGATTCGACAGGAACGCCGGCCAGAAGCCGTTCTTGGTGTAAATGACATTGGGGGTGAACAGAGTCGTGTCGATGCCCCAGAACGATTTCATTTCACTGTTCTGCATCCCGCTGACCACCAGAATCAGTGCTCCCAGCGCCGCGGCGCATCCCAGAAGGCGGACCGGCAGCGGGCGGAACTTCACATTCATCTTAATGGATGCCAGTATGAGGAAAATGAATCCGAAGGTGGCAAGGAGCATCTGCCAGTAGACGGTATATTCATAGTTGCCGGCAACATTTCCGGCTGTCCGGATCGAGAGCAGGTCCCACGGAACGATGGGACTGCCCCGGAACTTCACCACAAAGAAGTTTGCGACAGCCACCAGGCAAAGAAGTGCCGATGCCACGCTGTATCCGGTCATGAAATTGCCGAAAGCAAATGCAAGGAAGAGATAAAACAGATAATACAGCAGGATGTTCAGCACAAACATGGAACTGAACGGCTGGGCGATCTTGTAGGAAAGCGGTGCTCCCACATGCCAGAATCCCCTGTTATAAGCCTCTGTCAGAAGAAAACTCAGAAGCGGGATCAGAGCGATGCCGACACCGGTATAGATCCGGAAAAAGAGCCCTCTTCCGATCTTCACATACGCAAACAGTCCGGCAAGGATGCTCGCCGTGATACACAGGACTTCCTTGTGTTTCGCTATGAGATCCACCAGATCATCCAGAATGAACCGCTCCTGGGGAGCCTGGCCCGGATAGGCCGTCTTCCCGCGGATGGCCAGGATCGTCAGCAGGATCATCAGCACACTGACGGTCAGTGACGCGATCAGTCTTACCGGTATGTGCTTGCTCTGTGACATTTCTTCCTGCGTGGTGCTCAAACAATGCCTTCTTTCTGCGATTGAGATCGCCTGCTCAGATGTCGGTTACTGCGGATCCTGTGTGGGCACGCCATTGCGGATATGCTGATGCGTGAACAGATGGTCCTGGCAGTACTCATGATTGCCTTCACATTTTGAACAATAGCGAAACTCCAGTCTCTCATCGTCCAGTTCGGTCCTGCCGCAGATGGTGCAGCGATGCCTTGCGCCGTTCGGATAGATCTTCGCATATCCGGCTGCGCTCCTTCTGCTGGTGCTCCCGGCAGGAGTCTCCTTATTCGCGGAGGTTTGCTGTGAGCTCTTCGCGGCCCCCTGCTGCCTTGAGAATGAGGATGCTCTGTTCTGCCCGGCTGCCTTCTGCCAGTTTGCTCTCCGGGCGGCTTCCTTCGGGCTGAACCGCTTCAGGTCCCTGGTCGACAGGAAATAGATAACAAAGTTCACAATGGACAGAAGGATCACCAGACGCGGTGTTGCCATACCGACCTTGTAGAAGGACCATGCAAGCATGATGGCTTCAAATATACCCAGCCAGCTCATCTTGATCGGGATGACGAAGTACAGAAGAACCTGGGCATTCGGATAGGTAAAAGCGAATGCCAGCAGGATCGATGTCTGGATGTAATAGGTGGTGACAAAAGCGTTCATCAATCCGATATTGACCGCGGCAGCCATGGTTCCCATGGACAGGAATACCGGATATGCCAGCATCATGCCCAGATCCGTGATCAGGATGCCCCCGAAAATATAGATGTTGAAATAAAAATCACCCCAGGTATTGGCCAGAGTCCTTGCGATCCAGTAATAGAAGAACAGCATGATGACCGTAAAGATCGACAATTCGGACGGCGGCATCAGGACCCAGGATACCAGGCGCCAGACCTGGCCCCTGCAGATCGACGCAGGGTCGAAGCAGACCCAGTTGAGTACGTTCGGCGCAACCATCGCCAGTGTATATCCGACCACCTGAAACGCGATCATGATCACAGGCAGTTCGTGGATGGCATACCGCCCGAAGCGGCGTTCCAGCTTGTTGAGTAATTTCATGAAAAACAGCTCCCTTTCTGCTCATTTAACCCGACTATTTTACACAACAATAACTGAAATGTACAGAACTGTCACAGAAAATACATAAGAGCCTGCACAGGATGCACCCTGCGCAGGCTCCGTTGCCTGATCTCAGTATATCAGCTTGACTTGACCTTATCCCAGTACTTGGCGTACAGTGCGTCTCCGTCTTCACCGATGTATGTATATACGTCGCTGTTCTCCAGCATCTCGGCGGTCGGGAATGCAACGGTGGAATTCTTGATGTCCTCGTCCTCGATGAGTTCTCTTGCTGCCTTGTTCGGCGTGGAGTAGGTGATATAGTCAAAATTCTTGTATGCGATATCACCTCTGCACAGGAAGTTCAGGAACATCTCGGCATTCTCCACATTCTGCGCACCCTTCGGGATGACCCAGCTGTCGATCCAGACATTGGTTCCTTCCTTCGGGATCA
This sequence comes from uncultured Eubacteriales bacterium, assembly GCA_900313765.1. GTDB lineage: Bacteria > Bacillota > Clostridia > Lachnospirales > Lachnospiraceae > Porcincola. Next base: position 1,565 of record OMSN01000157.1, on the reverse strand, counting down.
CATACTCAAGATCTTCATTCTCACGTGCAGTGTAGATCGCCTCGCCGGAATAGATGACGCCCAGGGCAGCCTCGCCGCCGATCATCTTGTCACGTACCTGGTCGATGACATAAGCCTGGACAAGTGGCTTCTGCTCGATCAGCTTATCGGTGCAGGCTTTCAGTTCTTCCTCATCCACGGTATTGACGTCATAGCCAAGAAGTTTCTCGGTTACCATGAACGCATCCCTGACAGAATCCTGCATCAGGATATTGTCCTTGTATTTCTCATCCCAGAGAATCTCCCAGGAATCCACTGTATCGCCTTCCTCGATCATGGAAGTGTTGTACAGGATACCGACGGTTCCCCAGCAGTACGGGATTGAATACTTGTTCTCAGGATCGAATCCTCTGGACTGCTCGATGTAGGTCTCATCAATATTGCTGTAGTTCGGGATGTGGTCATAATTGATCGGCTGAAGCATGTCATTGTCGATCATCTTCGCGATCATGTAGTCGGACGGGCAGATCAGGTCATAGTTCGCAGCGCCTGCCGCCACCTTCGGATACATGATCTCATTGGTCTCAAACTCTTCATAGACAACTTCGATGCCAGTCTCTTCTTCAAACTGATCCAGTACATCCGGATCAATGTACTCGCCCCAGTTGTAGACAACGACCTTGCCTGTGCCCTTCTGAGGAACGACATAATCCGAAGCATCCGACTCTGTGCCTGCCACTTCCGCCTCGGTTACCGCTGCCGCTGCTGCTTCTTCCGCTTCGGTTGCCGCTGCCGCTGCTGCTTCCTGCGCCTCTGTAACTGCTTCCGGAGCCTGCGTCTCGACTGCAGGAGCTGCCGTCTCACTCTGAGCGGCTGTATCTTCCGCCTTCTGTGTTTCTGCGGCAGTCTGCGCGGTGGTTTCCTTCGCCGGCTCTGCCTTCTTGATACATCCGGTCAACAGGCAGGGGATCAGCATGGCGATCGTTACGGTTGCAATGACTTTTTTCATACTCTGTTGTCTCCTCTTTTTTGTTTCAGATCTTGTCATCAGGTTGGTATCAGTGTGAGCGCTGCGGCGCGTCACCTTTGGATCTGCCTCTGCCAAACAGCAGGAGCAGAAGCAGGACACTTACAAACAGCAGGGTCGAGAGCGCATACATCTCCGGCTTGATCCCCTTTCTCACCTCTGTGTAGATCTTCGTTGACAGGGTATCGAACCCCGGTCCTTTGGTGAAGTGGGTGATCACGAAATCATCCAGGGACAATGTGAACGCCAGCATGAATCCGGACAGGATGCCCGACATGATATCCGGAAGGACAACCTTGCGGAATGCCAGCATCCGGGAAGCCCCCAGGTCCAGCGCAGCTTCATAGGTGCTGATATTGACCTGGCGCAGTTTCGGCATGATGGACAGTACGGTGTAAGGCAGGTTAAATGTGACATGCCCGATCAGTACCGTCCCGAATCCGAATTCCACGATGTATCCCCATCTGGACAGGAACTGCCCCAGTCCTATGAAGATCAGCATGAGCGAGATACCGGTCACGATCTCCGCATTCAGCATGGGGATGTTGATCGCACCCAG
>OMSN01000181.1 GCA_900313765.1 uncultured Eubacteriales bacterium | reverse complement strand
GATTGCCCTTTGCGGAGAACTTTTCCTCGTATTCGGTCATGATGTTGCCCTGGTTCATAGCCGGATCAGGGTGCAGATCGAAGGTGAAGGCGTCCAGTGTGCACCCTGCTTCCTTCGTTTCTTCCAGCGCAAAATCGAACAGACTTCGGTTGTCGGTTTTGAATTCAACATGAGCGCCGGGTGCGAGGACCTGTGCATACCTTCCCAGGAATACTCTGCCTGGGAGCCTGCGCTTGGCATGGCGGTCTTTCGGCCACGGGTCTGAGAAGTTCAGGTAGATCCGGTCTGCTTCACCGGGGCCGAATATATCTGTCAGGTATTCTGCATTCATGCGAAGCAGCAGGATGTTTGTCAGCGGCTGCCCTGCCTTCTGCAGCGCGTCGAGTTTCCGGACCGGATGCACCAGGACAGAGGAGTAATTCTCGATCCCGATGTAGTTGATCCCGGGGTTTCGCCGTGCAAGCTCCAGGAGAAACTGTCCTTTCCCCATCCCGATCTCCATGTGGAGAGGCCGTCTGGGGGGATCCGTTCCGGGAACCTCTTCCCGCATCCTGTCAAATGCTTCGGACCATCGTCCCTTCATCCCGGTCATGTCCTCTTCCCTGATCACATACGGACTTGCGGCCAGTTCGTCACGGGCAGAAGGAATATTGCGAAGTCTCATTTAGTCATTTCCCTTCAGTGAGAGTCCCGCCGGAATTGGTGACCGTTTCGGTCCTGTCCCGGTGCGGGTGTCCCTTCATTATTTCCGCAAGGCTGGAAAATGTCAAGTGAACGTAGTAAAATAACCTCTCAAGAATACAGACAGGCAGTGCGCCTGTATACAGGAGAGAACAATGGCAAGAGAAAAACTGACCAGGGGAGATGTGAAAAAGATCGAGGAAGAACTCGAGTACCGCAAGGTGGTCGTGCGCAAGAAGGCTGCCGCAGACATTGCGGAGGCTGCAGCGCAGGGAGACCGGAGTGAGAACTTTGAATACTATGCAGCCAAGAAGTTCCGCGGTGAAAATGAAAGCCGTATCCGTTATCTCGAGAGGGTGCTGAAGACCGCAGAAGTCATTTCCGATGAATCAAAAGAAGATGAGGTCGGAATGAACAATTATGTCGTAGTCTATGATCTGGAGATGCAGCAGGAAGAGACGCTGCGGATTGTCACATCGATGAGAAACGATATATTGAACGGGCAGATCTCGGTGGAGTCTCCGATCGGCAAGGCGCTGATGGGGCACAAAGTCGGTGATGTGGTGACGATCCATGCTGATGACGGTTATTCCTATCAGATGGAGATCCGGAAGATCATCAAGGAAAATGATGAGTCCGGCGACCGGATCCGTTCTTTCTGAGACTGGAGGATACATGAAACAGATCAATCTCAAGGCGATGGCAAAGATCAATCTGGGCCTGGATGTTGTGAGAAGGCGGGAGGACGGATACCATGATCTTCGCATGATCATGCAGACGGTTCGTCTCTTTGACCGGATCCGACTGTCCGTGACCCGCTCCGGCGGCGTCAGACTGAAGACCAATCTGGGTTTTCTGCCTACAGATGCCAACAACCATGCCTGCAAGGCGGCACAGATGCTGATCGATGAATTCGGGATCAAGGAAGGTGTATTCATCGATCTGGAAAAACACATTCCGGTCGCCGCGGGACTTGCCGGGGGAAGTTCAGATGCCGCTGCAGTGCTCGTGGGAATGAACCTTCTGTTCGGACTGGGGCTCAGCAGCGAGCAGCTGAGGCTGCGCGGGGTGAAGATCGGTGCGGATGTACCCTACTGTATCATGCGCGGGACTGCGCTTGCGGAAGGGATCGGCGACAGGCTGACCTCTCTTCCGGGGATACCGCGCTGCAGCATTGTGGTCGCGAAACCGGACCTTCGGGTCTCTACGAAATATGTATACACGCATCTCCATCTGGATGAGAGTACGATCCATCCGGATATTGATGCGCAGGCTGAAGCGATCCGTGCAGGAGACCTGAAAGGGATGTGCGCGTGCTGCGGCAATGTTCTGGAGAGTGTCACCGAGACAGCGTATCCGAAGATCAGCGAACTGAAAAAGACGATGATGGACGGCGGCGCACTGGTCTCCATGATGAGCGGGAGCGGTCCCTCTGTGTTCGGGATCTTTGATGAAAAAGAAAAAGCGCAGGCTGTCTATGAACAGCTGCGCTCTCAGCAGGACCAGGCCCAGGTGTTCCTGGCCAGTCCGTTTTTCCCAAGGAACAATACCCAATAGCAAAAATAACAGCGGACAGATTCATCTGCCCGCTGTTATTTTTTAACCCTGACGGTCTTTTTTGGAGATCTGGGATCTCTTGCGAAGCAGCGGATCCAGGATCTTCTTGCGGATCCGGAAGGACTGCGGTGTGATCTCCAGGAGCTCATCGGTATCGATATATTCGATTGCCTGCTCCAGGGACAGTTTTCTGGCCGGGACCAGCTTCAGCGCTTCATCGGCGCCGGAGGACCGGGTGTTGGTCAGATGCTTGGTCTTGCAGACATTCAGTTCGATGTCTTCGCTCTTTCCGCTCTGTCCGATGACCATGCCGGAGTAGACCTTGTCGCCCGGCTCCACGAAGAGGGTGCCGCGGTCCTGCGCATTGAACAGGCCGTAGGCGACGGCAACGCCGGTCTCGAAGGAGATCAGGCTGCCCTGCTGGCGGTATGCCAGGTCTCCCTTGTAGGGAGCGTATCCGTCGAAGATCGTATTGATGATGCCGGTTCCCTTGGTATCCGTCATGAAATCATTTCTGAAACCGATCAGTCCTCTGGAGGGGATGGCGAATTCCAGCCTGGTCCGTCCGTCGGAGGTCTTGCCCATTCCCTGCAGCTCTCCCTTTCTCAGGGACAGCTTCTGGATCACGGTTCCGGAGAATTCATCCGGCACATCCACGTATGCGACTTCCATCGGCTCCAGCTTCTTGCCTCTCTCATCGGTCCGGTAGATGACCTCCGCCTTGGAGACGGCGAATTCGTATCCTTCACGGCGCATCGTCTCGATCAGGACGGACAGATGCAGCTCGCCTCTGCCGGAGACCTTGAAGGTATCGGTGTCCTGGGTATCCTCCACCCGCAGGGATACGTCGGTGTTCAGCTCTCTGTACAGCCTGTCGCGGATGTGGCGGGAAGTGACGTATTTTCCTTCCTGGCCGGCCAGCGGACTGTCGTTGACACAGAAGTTCATGGAGATTGTCGGCTCCTCGATCTTCTGGAACGGGATCGGGTCCGGCTCATCCACTGCGCAGACGGTATCGCCGATGTGAAGATCGTCGATGCCGGACAGAGCGATGATGGAACCGATGGAGGCAGACTGTACCGGGACCTTCTTCAGGCCGTCGAATTCATACAGCTTCGTGATGCGGACTTTCTCTTTCTTGGAACCATCATGATGATTGACCAGCAGGGCATCCTGGTTGACCCTGATGCTGCCGCGGTCGATCTTGCCGATGCCGATCCGGCCGACATATTCATTGTAATCGATGGTGGAGATCAGCATCTGGAGCGGTCCTTCCGGTTCGCCCTCCGGTGCCGGGATATAGTCGACGATCGTCTCGAAGAGCGGGGACATGTCAGAAGACTCATCACCGACAGCAGTTCCAGCGTCTCATCCACAACCTCATCAGGGCGAGCGCCCGGGCGGTCGATCTTGTTGACGCAGACGATGAACGGAAGGTCCAGGGCCAGCGCTTTCTGGGTGACAAAACGGGTCTGCGGCATCGGGCCTTCAAATGCGTCGACTACAAGAATGACACCATTCACCATCTTCAGGACACGCTCGACCTCACCACCGAAGTCAGCGTGGCCGGGAGTATCTACAATATTGATCTTCGTCCCGTTGTAGGAGACGGCTGTATTTTTGGACAGAATCGTGATTCCTCTTTCACGTTCGATATCGCCGGAGTCCATGACACGTTCCGCGACTTCCTGATTCTCACGGAAGACGCCGCTCTGGCGCAGAAGGCAGTCGACAAGAGTCGTCTTGCCGTGATCGACGTGTGCTATGATCGCAACATTTCTTACATCTTCTCTGATCATATTGATTCCTTCTTATATTTATTCCTGTTTCTAAAGACAGGTGCTATTTTAACACAACTTTGCGGCATTGCAAGGCATAAGAGACCATCCGTCCTTGAAAATGAACGCTTTGTGGTGTATATATCTCTTTAATACGCATCCAGACCGGGCCCCATACCCGGATTGGAACAGCCGACGGCATCCGATCTGCTGTCAGTGGATCCGGATACGGAGAATAATCAGAAGGAGAGGCGTGGAGAATAAACTTGGAAACAAAATAGAAATAGAAATACTCGGCCTCTCCGAGTTGGCTAATGTTGCATTGAGAAATAATGGCATCGAAACTGTGCAAGATTTAATGTTATTAATCAACAAGAAGCTCCTGCCGGAGCCAGTCATATATCCAAAACCACACAATACGTCAATAACACCTGCGGAGCCATATGTAACACTAAAAGAAGCTATACTGAAAACCCTCGAGACGATACACGGCGAATTCGATTTTAAAGAAATCCGAGAGAAAATCCGAAAAAGATATAAGGGCAAAATTACTGCAAAAATGAACTCCATTAAGCCATACTTGAGTCAATTTGTAAAGGAAGGAATATTGGAGCGTACAGAATCGGGCAAGTATATCAAAACATCCGACAAACCTATTCTTCGAACATTTAGCCA
>OMSN01000153.1 GCA_900313765.1 uncultured Eubacteriales bacterium | reverse complement strand
TTCCGGGAAGTCCGGGCACAGCTCTCCCCACTTGTCCAGTTCGCCCTCAGCACGCGGTACGCAGCTGGAAACAGTATCCATGGTCATGATCAGAAGGCCGGTGTCTTCTTTGTCAACCAGCCCGTTCTCAATCGCGTAGTTCGCAATCCACTCGCCGTTCGCAGCACCGATGTTATAAGCATCGATTCCAAACCACGGAGCGATCTTCTCGCCGTCTACCTCGAGCGCGTCATCAGCCGCGACGATCGGGATTCCGGCTTCCTTACACTTGTCAACAGCCGCCTGGGACAGCGTCTGATCGGGGATGCAGGTAACAATACCGGTTGCATTGTTCGCGATCGCGTTGTCGATATCCTTCAGATACTCTTCCGGGCTCATCTTTGCATCAACATAAATGAACTCACCGCCATCAGCCTCGACCTTTGCCTTTGCCGCATCACCCTCATCGATGAACCATGTCTGGTCACCGGCCTTGTAGATGCCGTAGACAGTGCCGCCTGCGAAATCATAGCCGCCCTCTTTCTCAGTTTCGCCCGCGAACGCAGCCATGCTCATCGCCATCAGGGATGCCATTGCCAGTGCCATTACCTTCATTGCTGTTTTCTTCATTGCTTTTTTCCTCCTTGGAAATGAATATGGGTTACCTTTCTCCACTGTGCCGGAACTGCTCCGGCACAGGTGTTTCCTTAATCAGTTCAACCTTGGAGCGGTCCATACGCTCAGGCATTTCTCATGGATGCTTCCAGCAGTGCCTTCTGTCTTCTTGTCTCACGGATGTAGTCGGATGTGAGTGCGAACAGAAGAAGGGCGCCTCTTGCAACGTACTGCCAGAAGGAGTCGACGTTGACCATGATCAGTCCTGTGTTGAAGGACTGGATCAGGATGATCCCGAGCGCGGTACCCGCCATGGAGCCAACGCCGCCGGAGAAGGAAGTTCCGCCCAGGATAACTGCCGTGATGGCATCGAACTCAAGGTTCACATTTGCCGCAGGCTGTCCGGCATTCATGCGTGCCGAAAAGAGCATGCCACCCATTGCCGTGAGCATTCCGATCATGATGAAGCAGGTCGTGACGATCCGCTTCGGGTTCAGGCCGGCCAGGCGGGCTGCTTCCGCGCTTCCGCCGATGGCATATACACTGCGGCCGAACCTGGTCCTTGCCAGGATGAAGCCGAAGAGCAGGACACAGAGGATCATGACCCAGACCGGAACCGGAAGCCGCAGGATCCGGAAGGTTCCCAGCTTGTTGAATGCCTGATTCTTGATCGCAACCGGTTTGCCGCCGCAGATGATGTAAGCAAACCCTCTGATGATCGTCTGGGAGACCAGGGTTGCAATGAACGCCTCGATCTTGATCTGGTTGACCATCCAGGAATTGAACAGTCCGACCACAGCTCCCGCGCACAGCGTGATGACCATCGCCACTACGATCGGCAGGCCTTTGTTCAGCAGGATCGCACAGGTGACACCGCAGAATGCGGCCAGCGAACCCGGAGACAGGTCGTTCTGTTTGGCAATGATCAGGTAGGTGTGTCCGATCGCAACCATTCCGACCAGAGAGGATGCCACCAGAAGATTGATCATATTCTGCATCGTCATGAAATTCTTGTTCAGTGCGGTAAACAGGGTGAACACGGCGATGATCGCAACGATCAGAACGATCTTGTCCCCTCCTATGATCGATGTGATTTTCTTCTTCTCATTCATGTCGTTATTCCTCCATCCCCAACGCAAGCAGTTTATCTTCTGTCGCCTCACTGGCGGGCATCTCACCGGACTGCTGCAGTGATCTCATCACGATGATCCTGTCACTGAGTCCGATTACTTCCGGAAGTTCCGAGGAGATCAGGATCACTCCGAGTCCCTGTTTGGCAAACCGGCAGATCATCTCGTAGAACTCACTCTTCGCACCGACGTCGATTCCCTTGGTCGGTTCATCCAGGATCAGTACCTGAGGGCTTGTGGCAACTGCCCTTGCGACGATGCATTTCTGCTGATTGCCGCCTGACAGCTCCAGGACCTTCTTGTTCATGGACGGTGTCTTGATCGAGAATTCCTTGATTCCCTTCAGAGCCATCTCCTTCTCCTTCTTTGGATCGATGATCCCGATAGAATTCGAATTCTGGTTCAGGGAAGCGATATCGATGTTGCCGGCGACATCCAGGTTGCCGAGCAGTCCCTGCAGCTTGCGGTCCTCCGGCACCAGCATGATGCCGTTTCTCATCGCCTCCTTCGGCGACCGGTTCTCGATCTTCTTTCCATTGAGACGGATCGTACCGGATCTGCGCTTGTCTGCTCCGATGATCGCTCTCATGAGCTCTGTCCGTCCGGCTCCGACCAGTCCGGAGAACCCGAGAACCTCTCCTCTGTGCAGCTGGAAGGAAACAGGCTTCACATAATCGGATGAGACATTCTCCACATCCAGCAGCACATCGCCGATCTGCTTGTCCTTATCCAGAGATCCGTAGATGTCACCCAGGTCTCTGCCGACCATCAGTTTGATCAGTTCAGCGTCCGTAACTTTCGATGTCTCGTACACGCCTATATGTCTTCCGTCCTTGAAGATCGCCACCTTGTCCGTGATCTGCCGGATCTCACTCATACGATGCGAGACATACAGAACGATCTTGCCCGCATCCCTCAGCTTGCGGATGATATCAAACAGGCTCTTGATCTCCGCATCCGAGAGTGACGCAGTCGGTTCATCAAATGCGATGACCTTCAGGTTCTCTCTGCTGTAAGCCTTCATGATCTCAACCATCTGCTGGTAGGCGATCGACAGATTCTTGACCTTCTCCGTGGGACGGATCGGAAGACCGAAATCATCGATGATCTCCTGGGCCATTCTGTTCGCCTGCGCAGTATTGATCACTCCCAGGCTGTTCGAAGGCATTCTTCCGAGATAGATATTCTCTGCGACGCTCAGCTCCAGGAGAATCTGTCTTTCCTGGTAGATAATGCTGACGCCCTCTTCGATTGCCTGATGGGGAGATTTGAAATGCTTCTCCTGGCCATCCAGCAGGTAAGTGCCGCTGGTGGGCTGGTAGTCTCCGTTGAGAGTCTTCAGCAGAGTCGACTTTCCTGCTCCATTCTCACCCAGAAAGGCAAGGACTTCACCGCCAAAGGCCTGAAAACTGACATCGTCCAGTGCCTTGACGCCCGGGAAGTATTTCGAAATGTGCTGAAACTCGAGAACAGTTCCCATTCCGGTTCCTCCTGTTGTAAATATCACTCGTTTTGTTCCGTATCAGGATCTGTTTACCGTCATTTTGTCGGTTTTGACCCTCTCTTCTCTTCTATAAAGTAGCAAAAGGTCTGATTCATTTCATTGCTCAGAATTGCTATCGTGTTTTGATTTCTTGCTATATTGACAAAATAAAAAGACGGAACCCTTCGATTCCGTCTTCTCTGCAGCTTCTGCTTTGTTCAGATACTATCTCCCCGGGAAGTTTTACAGGATATTACAGGACTTTCGACAGGAAATCCTGAAGTCTCGGGTTCTTCGGATTATTGAAAAACTCATAGGGTGTGTTCTCTTCGGCCACAACTCCTTCATCGATAAACAGAATCCTGCTGCCGACTTCTCTGGCGAATCCCATCTCATGTGTGACGACAACCATCGTCATCCCGTCCTGTGCCAGCTCTTTCATGATCGCAAGAACTTCACCGACCATCTCAGGGTCAAGCGCGCTGGTCGGTTCGTCAAACAGCATCACATCCGGATCCATGGCAAGAGCCCTTGCGATCGCGATACGCTGCTGCTGTCCGCCCGACAGCATGCCCGGATAGGCATCTGCCTTGTCGGGAAGCCCGATACGCCGCAGAAGATCCTCGGCCTTCGCATCCGCCTCTTCCTGGGTCATTTTCTTCAGCATGACCGGTGCCAGCGTGATATTCTGACGGACGGTCTTCATGGGAAACAGGTTGAACTGCTGGAATACCATGCCCATCCTCTGGCGGATCTTGTCGATGTCTGTCTTCGGGTCGGTCAGTGTGATGCCCTCGAAGATGATCTCACCGCCGGTCGGCTCTTCCAGCAGGTTCAGGCAGCGAAGGAACGTTGATTTGCCCGATCCCGAAGGTCCGATGACAACGACCTTCTCGCCCTTCTCGATATGCTGGTCAATGCCGCGCAGGACCAGATGGTCACCGAATTTCTTCTGCAGATTCTTTGTAATGATCATTTCCGGTCCCCCTTCCCCATCTTTCTCTCAAAGAAGCCCATCAATGCAGACAGGCCCAGGGTCATCACCAGATAGATGGCAGCAGCGATCACATAGGGCGGGATCACATCCCAGGTCCTTGATCCCACATAGCCGGCCATCTTCATCAGGTCATTGACCGCGATCACG
>OMSN01000149.1 GCA_900313765.1 uncultured Eubacteriales bacterium | reverse complement strand
CTCCCAAGAGTCTTGATAATGTTACGACTATGATCACGGGAAGCGTCCGGGAACTGTGTGCGGCTGCGGCTGCAAAATGCAGCGAACTTGGCTATGAGCCGGTGCTGCTCACGGACCGTCTCAGCTGCGAGGCGAAAGAGGCGGGAAGATTCCTCGGAAACATCCTGCGCACACATGCCGGTGAAGGTAAGAAGATTGCCTGGATCGCCGGCGGTGAGACGGTGGTTCACCTGACGGGGAAAGGTCTCGGCGGTCGTAACCAGGAACTGGCACTTGCCGCAGCAGACGAGATAGCCGGTATAGCAGGTGCAGCGGTTTTCTCAGTGGGAAGCGACGGGACCGACGGGCCGACGGACGCGGCCGGCGGCTATGCAGACGGTGATACCCGGGAAGCACTGGCAAAGGAAGGGATGACCGTCAGCGCAGTTCTGGCTGAGAATGATGCTTATCACGCACTGAAGAAAGTGAATGGCCTGATCATGACAGGCCCGACCGGCACCAACGTTAATGACGTTGCGGTGGCACTTCTTAACTGAAATGCATAAAGAAGACGGCAAACAGCCGTCTTCTTTTTTTTCTGCTTTACCTGACTGTGGGTAATCGTGTAGAATAATGTGAGGATTTGTTTATACCACATTGCTCAGGCAGGAGGATGCTATGGATAAAACATATGATGTAGTTGCGCTTGGTGAACTGTTGATCGACTTTACGGAAACCGGAAACAGCCCGCAGGGCAATCCGCTGCTGGAGGTGAATCCGGGCGGCGCGCCGGGCAATGTCCTCTCCATGCTTCAGAACTACGGGGAGAAGACTGCATTTATCGGCAAGGTTGGAAATGATATGTTCGGCCGGATCCTCCTGGACGCGGTGGGAAGCTGCGGGATCGACACGAAGGGAATCCTCGTCGACCAGGAAGTCCATACTACACTGGCTTTCGTCCATACCTATGAGGATGGAGACCGCGACTTCTCATTTTACCGCAATCCCGGCGCTGACATGATGCTGACGAAGGATGAGGTGGATACGGAACTGATCAAAGCCGCCAGGGTCTTTCATTTCGGAACACTGTCTTCGACGGATCCGATCGTGAGAGAGGCGACGAGATATGCGATCGATGTTGCCAGGGAAGCAGGAGCGATGATCTCCTTTGATCCGAACCTCAGAGAGCCGCTGTGGAAGTCTCTGGACGAAGCAAAGACGGAGATTGCCTATGGCCTTGGAAAGTGTGATCTGCTGAAGATCTCCGACAATGAAGTGGAATTCATGTGCGGGACCGATGATTATGACAAAGGCGCGCAGATGCTGATCGATCAGTACAATATTCCGCTGATCCTTGTCACCATGGGCAAGGCGGGAAGCAGGGCATATTATAAGGGAATGCGCGTAGAGGCACAGCCTTTCCTCAATGAGAACACCATTGAGACGACCGGCGCCGGCGACACATTCTGCGCAAGCTCGATCCATTTTGCTCTGAAATACGGTCTGGACAACTTCACAGAGGATACGCTGAAGGAACTGCTGACCTATGCCAATGCGGCGGCATCCATCATCACGACCCGCAAAGGTGCTCTTCGGGTAATGCCGACTCTGGAGGAAGTCACAGCCTTGGCACAGACCCGCCTGTAATGCGGAAGAGGTTTTGTTCGCAGGATAAGAGGGCAGAAGACGGTATAGAACCAGATTACTGATGATTAGTTGAAACAGACGGAAGAGTCTCTGATTCTTCCGTCTGTTTTTCTGCGTATACGCGGGCTTGCTCCGGCTGTATGACCGTTCGTCTCTGATATCAATATATTGTGAAATAAGTGTGATTTATTACAATATATTACGCAAAAAGGGTTGACATGCGAAACAAACGGTGGTATTTATTAACAAATCTGTAACAATTTAGGCGTTGCAGATTTCCGTACAGTGTTTGAATGTCGTAACATCCGCCTGGGATGGCTGCTAAGGGGACAACCATCAACAAGGAGGTAAACAACGCAATGAAAAGGAGTTTAGTTAAGGGGACAGCATACGCGGCGATTGCCGCACTGAGCATTCAGGGATTTTCATTTGCCGCAGCAGCGGATGAGAATGGGAATGTGGAAGGAACACTTGGATTCGCAAGGCTGAGTCTGGAAGATGCATATGTAAATGTGCGCGCCGAGGCAAGCACTGAGTCCGGGGAGGTCATCGGGATCCTTCGAAACGGCGACAGCGCCGTTATCGAGAGTGTGGAGGAAGACGGCTGGTACAGAATCCGTTCCGGCGATGTGGAAGGATATGTCGCTGCAAGACTGATCGCAACCGGGGCGGAGGCTGATGAGATCGCCTCAGAGAGTGCCTATACCTATGCGAAAGTCAATGCGGTTTCGCTGAATGTCCGCACGGACAGAAGCCAGGAGGCAGAGGTGATCGGAGCCCTGGCCCAGGGAGAGGAAGCGGAAGTCATAGAAGACTATGACGGAGGCGCATTTGTCAAGGTATGTGTGGACGCCGATACATATGGATACGTCAGCGCAGATTATGTGGAACTGGTCACGGATTATCCTACCGGACTGACTCTGGAGCAGATCGAAGCACAGGAGGAGGCCGCAGAGAGTGCGCAGGAGCAGGCATGGACTGCGGAAGAGCCTCAGTACGATGACGCACAGGCAGCTTATGAAACATATGCGGACAGCTCTGATGCAGATACCGGCTATGCGGATACAGGGTATACAGATACATATTATACAGACGCAGGGGATACAGATGGGGGCAGCATTTCTTACACAGATCAATCGTCCCAGACTTATGAGGATGCTTCTGCGCAGACTGAGCAGAGTGCAGATTCCGGACAGTCATCCCAGACACAGACAGCTGCACCGGCAGAAACCGCGGCATCGACAGCATCTGCAAGCGGTTCCGCGATCGCATCCTATGCGTGCCAGTTTGCGGGAATTCCTTATGTATGGGGCGGTTCCAGCCTGACAAGCGGAGTCGACTGTTCCGGATTCACTATGGCAGTCTTCTCTCATTTCGGGATCTCGCTTCCTCATTTTGCGGCATCCCAGTATGGCTGCGGTACACCGGTCAGCCTGTCGGATCTTGCTCCCGGAGATCTGGTATTCTACAACGGCTCCAGCGGATCGATCGAGCACGTTGCGATCTATGTCGGCGGCGGAAGCATCATACATGCAAGAGGAACCGGCTATGGTGTCTGCTACAGTTCGCTGAATTATGATACACCGGACGCAGCATGCAGGATCGTGTGATAAAACAGAACGGACAATTATATAGTATAGTATTATGGAAACGAGTGAGGCATCGCAGCTGCGGTGCCTCATTTTTTACAGACAATTTCTGCAGAAAAGTGAACATTCTATAAAATTAGCACTCACCTATTTACAGTGCTAACAAACCGTGCTATAAATGATTTCAGAACAGGTAATACAGATACCTGTCAGGAACAGGAGGTTTGCAGGATGAATATACAGAAATTTACACAGAAGTCCATCGAAGCTGTAAATATGCTCGAGAAGGCTGCTTCTGATTATGGTAACCAGGAGATCGAACAGGAACATCTGATGTATGCTCTGGTGCATCAGGATGACTCTCTGACCGCCAGGCTGATCGAGAAGATGGGGATCCAGAAGGAGTATTTTGAAAATGCACTGGATACCGCTCTGAATAAGCGCCCGAAAGTATCGGGAGGCGGCCAGCCGTATATCGGCCAGTATCTGAACAAGGCATTGGTCAATGCAGAGGATGAGGCGAAGAAGATGGGGGACGAGTATGTCTCCGTAGAGCATCTGTTTCTGTCCATGCTGGACAATGCTTCGCCTTCCATGAGTTCATTTTTCAGGGAGTTCGGGATCACCAGAGACCGTTTTCTCCAGGTGCTGTCCACGGTCCGGGGAAACCAGAAGGTGACGACGGACAGTCCGGAGGATACCTATGATTCACTGACCAAATACGGCACGGAGCTGGTGCAGAAGGCAAGAGAGCAGAAGATGGATCCGATCATCGGAAGGGATGAGGAGATCCGCAATGTGATCCGTATCCTGTCCAGAAAGACCAAGAACAATCCGGTTCTGATCGGTGAGCCCGGCGTCGGCAAGACGGCGGTCGTGGAAGGACTGGCGCAGAGGATCGCGAAGGGCGATGTGCCGGATGCACTGAAAGACAAGAAGGTCTTCTCCCTGGATATGGGAGCTCTGGTTGCAGGCGCCAAGTACAGAGGTGAGTTCGAGGAGAGGCTGAAAGCCGTTCTGAAGGAAGTATCGAAGAGTGAAGGACAGATCCTGCTATTCATCGATGAACTGCATCTGATCGTAGGAGCGGGCAAGACGGATGGCGCCATGGATGCCGGCAATATGCTCAAGCCCATGCTGGCAAGAGGTGAACTTCACTGCATCGGTGCAACCACTCTGGATGAGTACCGCAAGTACATCGAGAAGGATGCAGCGCTTGCAAGAAGGTTCCAGCCGGTCATGGTGGACGAACCGACGGTGGAGGATACCATCTCGATCCTCAGAGGCCTGAAGGAGCGCTATGA
>OMSN01000146.1 GCA_900313765.1 uncultured Eubacteriales bacterium | reverse complement strand
GTCGGAAAGAATAATATCCAGAACGATGAACTGACTTTCCGTTTTGCCAATGCCGGCGACTGGTGGTTCCACGCCAAGAAGATGCCGGGGTCCCATGTGATCGTCAAGAGAACCAGTGAGGACGCGCTTCCGGATCACATATTTGAAGTTGCCGCTTCCGCCGCAGCTTATTACTCTGCCGGGCGCAATGCGGACAAGGTTGAGATCGATTATGTACAGAGAAGAGAAGTAAAGAAGCCAAACGGCGCCAAACCGGGGTTTGTTGTGTACTATACAAACTATTCCATGGTTGCGAAGCCCGATATCAGTGCTCTGACGCTGGTATGATTTGACTTTGCTTTCTTTGTTGACATATAATGTTTTCTGTATCATTATGTGCAGGCAGAAAGGGCATCAGTACAACATGATAAAGAGTATGACCGGCTTCGGCCGTGGTGAATATGCAGGGGAGACGCTGAAGTTCATTGTTGAGATCAAGAGCGTGAACCATCGTTATCTGGATGCGAATGTCCGGATCCCCAAGGAATATGCTTTTATGGATACGTCGATCCGCTCTGAGATCAAGAAGTATCTCGGACGCGGCAAGGTGGATGTGTTTGTCACCTATGAGATCATTGGCGAAGTGAATTACGATCTTCAGTTCAATGAGCATCTTGCCCAGGAATATGTGGATGCCTATGAGCGGATGGCGCAGAGGTTTAATCTGACCAATGACCTTACGGCTGCAAGGCTTGGCGCCCAGCCGGAGATCTTCCGCCTGAAGGAAGATTCCATGGATGAGGATGAGGTCTGGTCGATCCTGCAGACAGCGCTGGACAGTGCGCTGGAGATGCTGGTGGAGACCAGGACTGCTGAAGGTGCAAATCTGAAAAAAGATATGGTTCAGAAGCTGGACGCACTGAGAGCGGGCGTTGAACGGATCGAGCAGAGATATCCGGAGATCCTGGCAGCTTATGAGGCGCGTCTGAAGGAGAAGATGGCAGACCTGCTCGGCGACAGTCAGATCGATGAGAGCCGTCTTGCCGCAGAGGTGGTTTTATTTGCGGACAAGCTTGCCACGGATGAAGAGACGGTCCGTCTGAAGAGCCATATAGATTCCATGAAGAAGGAACTGGAGAAGGGCTCCGATATCGGAAGAAAGCTCGACTTCATAGCGCAGGAAATGAACCGGGAGGCGAATACGATCCTCTCGAAGGCAAATGATCTTGAGACCAGTAATATCGCGATCGATCTGAAGACTGGTATCGAAAAGATCCGTGAACAGGTACAGAATATTGAATAATCAGTTTATCAATGTCGGATTCGGCAATCTGGTCAACTCCGACAAGATCATATCCATCGTCAGTCCGGACGGGGCACCGATCAAGCGTCTGGTCCAGAGAGCAAAGGAACAGGACCGTGTGGTGGATGCCACTGCAGGCCGGAAGACGAAGGCGGTTATTGTGTGTGAAGGAGATCAGATCGTGCTCTCCAGTCTGGTGCCGGATACGATCGGCAAACGTCTTGGGAACACGCCTTCTCTGATCGGACAATAACCATGATACTGATAGGCAGGTTCACCCGATAAGGAGTCAGATCCATATGAAGACAAGAGGAAGTCTTATCGTTCTGTCCGGCTTTGCCGGTGTGGGGAAGGGAACTGTACTAAAGTCTCTGTTTGAAACGCATGAGGGTTATGCATATTCCGTCTCTGCGACGACACGCAGCCCGCGCCCGGGAGAAGTGGACGGGGTGCATTATTTCTTTGTTTCAAAGGAACGTTTCGAGCAGATGATCGCGAATGATGAACTGCTGGAATATGCATGTTATGTGGACAACTATTACGGGACACCAAAGGCATATGTGGACAGCAAGCTTGAGGATGGATTTGATGTGATCCTTGAGATCGAGGTCCAGGGAGCTCTCAACATTAAGAAGAAGGTTCCGGATGCGATCCTGATCTACATGCTTCCGCCGTCTGCAGTGACGCTGAGAGACCGTCTGACGGGACGCGGAACGGAGACGCCGGATGTCATCCGCAAGCGGATGGAGAGAGCTGCCGAGGAAGCGGTTGGCGTTGAGCAATATGATTATATAGTTGTAAATGATGATGCTGATGAATGCGCTCAGGAACTGAACAGCCTGATCCGTGCCCAGAGACACAGGACCGGCAGCAACAAAGCATTTATTAGAATGATCCAGGAAGATCTGAAGAGATTAACAAAAGAAGGAGATTGAATATCTATGCTGCATCCATCTTACACAGAATTAATGAAACTGGTCAATGAAGATTCCCAGGATGATACCCCGGTGATCAATTCCCGTTATTCGATCGTGATGGCGACTGCCAAGAGAGCAAGAGAGATCATTGCCGGGGACAGTGTTCAGGGAAGCTTTGATGCCGCGAAGCCTCTGTCTGCTGCTGTCAAGGAACTGGAGCAGGGTATGATTCATATCATTGCAGAAGACCAGGAAGCCGCAGACGAGCAGGAGATCTCTGCGATGGCGGATCGTTTTGTAGAGGATAATATTCCTACTGAAGAAGAGGCAAAGGCAATCCTGGAGGAGCGTTCGGAAGTTTCTGAGGAGGAACAGTGACAGGAGGATCCGTACCGGCAAAACCGAAGGTCCTGTTCGTATCGCTGGGCTGTGACAAGAACCGTGTGGATGCCGAGAAGATGCTGGGCGTCCTGGGGCTCTCAGGCTATCAGATTACCAATGATGAGTCTGACGCAGATGTGATCATCGTCAATACCTGCAGTTTTATCTCGGACGCCAAGGAGGAATCCATCGATACGATTCTCCAGATGGCAGCATACAAGCAGACCGGGAAGTGCAGGGCATTGATCGCCACAGGCTGTATGGCGCAGCGCTATGCAGATGAGATCCGGGAGCAGCTTCCGGAGGTGGACGCGGTTGTCGGTACGACTGCCTATGATTCCATCGCGGAAGTGATCGGCAAGGCTCTGAACGGTGAGCGCAGTGAGCAGCTGGATGATCTGAAGAAGATCGCGCTTCCTTCCGGAAAAAGGGTACTGACGACGGGAGGTCATTTCGCATATCTGAAGATCGCGGAGGGCTGCGACAAGCATTGTACCTACTGTGCGATCCCTTCCATGCGCGGACCGTTCCGCTCAGTTCCGAAGGAGGACCTGCTTCGTGAGGCAGCTCAGCTGGCTGCGGACGGGGTGAAGGAACTGATCCTGGTAGCCCAGGAGACGACCCTCTACGGAACCGACCTGTATGGCAGAAAGTGCCTTCATGAGCTGATCCATGAGCTTGCCCTGGTTGAAGGTATTCGGTGGATCCGTGTGCTCTACTGTTATCCGGAGGAGATCTACGACGAGCTGATCCAGTGCATGAAGCAGGAGAAGAAGTTCGTTCATTATCTGGATCTTCCGATCCAGCACAGCAATGACGAGATCCTCAGGAAAATGGGACGCCGGACAAATGAAGAAGATCTGCGGAGAATCATCGGCAGACTGCGCAGCGAAGTGCCGGACATCATCCTGCGGACGACGCTGATCTGCGGATTCCCGGGTGAGACAAGGGAACAGTTTGAGGATCTGTGCCGGTTCATCAATGAGATGGAATTCAACCGGCTGGGTGTGTTCACCTACTCACAGGAAGAAGGAACTGCCGCCGCCAGGATGGATGGACAGATCGATGAAGAGACGAAGCTGAGCCGCCGGGATGAGCTGATGGAACTGCAGCAGGAGATCTCATTTGACCTGAACGAACAGCTGAAAGGCATACAGACGGATGTCCTTATTGAAGGATATGTTCCCAATGAGAATGTCTACATCGGCCGGGGATATGGAGATGCTCCGGATGTGGACGGTTTTGTGTTCGTGAGCAGCGATGAGAACCTGGAGACAGGAGATTTTGTTCATGTTAAGATCACGGGATCATCGGAATACGACCTGATCGGTGAGATGATACCGGAAGAACAGTGATTGCAGGAGGAGAAGGCTATGACTGATATGGAGAAAGATATCATTGATATGGATCAGGCCGAAGATGCTGTCAGTGAGACAGTGGACCAGGCTGCAGATGTGGTAAATGAAGCAGAAGAAAAAGCTGCGGATGCCACAGTGAAAGAAGCCAAAGAGGCAGCCGGGGAGGCTTCGCAGGCGGCTCCGAAGGCAAAGAAGCAGAAGAAGACTGCTGAGGATGTCAGACAGTCCATCAAGAACTGGGTTCCCAGCCCGCAGCTTCCGAACCAGCTGACGATCGCCAGGATCTGCATGATCCCGCTGTTTGTCGTCCTGCTGCTGTGGATGAAGAAACCGGCCGGCAATATCCTGGCCATGATCGTATTCATCCTGGCCAGCCTGACGGATGCGGCAGACGGATATATTGCACGCCGCTACAATTATATTACGACCTTCGGAAAGTTCATGGATCCGCTTGCGGATAAGCTGCTTGTCTGCTCTGCCATGATCTGCCTGGTTGATCTTGGAAGGATCGAGAGCTGGATCGTAATCATCATCATCGCCCGTGAGTTCATTATCTCCGGTTTCCGTCTGATTGCCGTTGAGAAGGGCGTTGTGATCGCAGCCAATTACTGGGGCAAGTTCAAGACAGTGTTCCAGATGCTGATGGTCAT
>OMSN01000207.1 GCA_900313765.1 uncultured Eubacteriales bacterium | reverse complement strand
TTTAATTTGTGCAAATAGACGGCAGGAAGCGGCAAAAAACGAAAAGTGTCCTGCTTTTGACACATTTTCAGCATTGTTTTTGGCATTTTTTGAAGCGTTCAGCCAGTAGACAAACCCTATATGATGCCGTACAATGTTGGCTGAAAAACTAGGTATCCGTGTGTTTTCAAGGTGCTGCGGGTATTTCCCCGGCAGCAGGCAGCATGAAATGAGGTGGCCAAGAGGTCTGTATGATAGTTGATATACACTGCCACATCCTCTATGGGGTGGATGATGGCTCCGACAGCGCACAGACCAGCCGGCAGATCCTGGACAGCATGGCCAGGCAGCAGATCACGGACGTGATCGTGACGCCGCATTATCGAAGACATATGTTTGCATACCCGAAGGAGGAGATAGAGGAATCTTTCCGTGATCTCTCGCAGTACGCGAAGTCGAAGGGCATCCGCCTGTATATCGGCTGTGAGTACCATGTCGATCATGACATCTACCACAACCTCAAGGGCGGGAGAGTCCACACACTGGCCGATTCACGGTACGTACTTACCGAGTATTCCTATTCGGACGACCTGTCCAGGATAGTCGAATACACCCAGGAACTGGTCATGCGGGGCTATCAGCCCGTGATCGCCCACGCGGAGCGCTGTCAGGTGTTCCAGCGTAAGCCGAAGCTCATCTATGAAGTGATCGATGCAGGGGCGATGATCCAGCTCAACGCAGGAAGCGTACTGGGCAGGGAAGGCTGGGGCGTCAAGCGGACAGCCCGCAAGCTAATCGATCTGGATGCAGCTGACTTCATAGCCAGCGACACCCACGATCTGACCGAGAGAGCCTGCCATATGGCAGAGTGCAGGGATGTGATCAGCCGCAAGTATGGGGAAAGTGCGGCGGAGAGACTCTTTCAGGAGAATGCACAGCAGATACTGAGCAGTATTCACAAAATATCAGACCGTCCGACGTCCTTAGGATAGACAACAGCCGATATGTGAATGCCGAGAAGGCATAAGGTGGGGGAAGGCAGTTTGAAGGGTATTGGGAGAAGGTAGTCAATAATCACTTACCAGGGAAGGGAGAACCCTTTCGCTGGTTTTCGTGCGCTTATTTTTCACCAAAAACCATCAGGAACATAACAAGCAACCAATCATAACGCTACAGAGAGCGAGTAAACCATTATGGAGAATACAGGCAATAACATGACAACACCAAGCCTTGCCAGGCAGCAGGCAGATGACGAGATTGAGATCGATCTTCTGGAACTTGCCGCGGTACTGTTGTCACGCTGGAAACTGCTGCTTCTGTGCGCAGTGATCTGCGCAGGCGCCGCATTTGCCTACTGCAAGTTCATGGTGACCCCGCAGTACTCGTCAACTGCAGGCCTCTATGTATTCAGCAAGAGCACATCTGTTACCAGCCTTGCGGACCTGCAGATCGGCAGCAACCTGACCACAGACTATGAAGCGGTTATCGTGGGAAGGCCGGTTCTGGACCGTGTGATCACCCGTCTGGAACTGGATGAGACATACAAGACCCTCCGGCCGAAGATCGCGGTCACCAACCCGAACGATTCTCGTATCCTGTACATTACCGTGACAGATCCGGATCCGGAGCGGGCCAAGGAGATTGCAGACCGCACCGCGTCCATCGCGTCGACCTTCATCTCTCAGAAGATGGACCAGGATCCGCCTTCGATCATCCAGACCGGTTATACCGATGGCGATAAGGTCAGTCCCAGAACCATGCGCACCACTGCAATCGGCGGCATGCTCGGACTGTTTCTGGCAGCAGCGTTCGTGGTTATCAGCTATCTGTTGAATGACACCATCGAGACACCGGAGGATGTCCAGATGAAACTCGGTATGGAAGTCCTGGCATCCCTGCCCCTTGACGACGCCTCGTCCGGGAGGTCCGGAAAGTCGAAGAAGCGTGGCAAAGGCATCCTGCCAAAGCGCAGGAAGAGATAAAGAACGGTGGATAGAGTATGCAGACAGCAGAGTTTTCAAAACTGAAGGAAATGAGTTCGACGATGCTGGAGTCGCTCCGGGCTCTTCGCACGAACATCCAGTTCTGCGGGGACGATGTGAAGACGATCCTCTTCACCAGTACGATTCCGGATGAAGGCAAGAGCACGGTTGTGCTGGATCTTGCCCGCTCCATCGGTGAGTCCGGCAAGAAGGTACTGATCGTCGATACGGACATGAGAAAGTCCGTCATCATGAGCGAATATGGCGTGACCGTCTCCGGAAACAAACACGATCAGATCTTCGGACTGTCCCACTATCTGTCCGGCCAGAGAGGCCTGGAAGATGTAGTCTATGGTACGAATCTGAAGAGGGTGGATATCGTCTTCGCAGGGCGGTCCATCCCGAATCCGACCGAGATGCTGGGCAAGCACTACTTCACGGATCTTCTGGAATATGGTAGAGAGCATTATGACTATGTGCTGATCGACTGCGCTCCGATCACGGCAGCCATCGACGCTGTCCTGACTGCGCATTACTGCGACGGCGCGGTGATGGTGATCGAACAGGGAGTGGTCAGCAGCAGGGCGATTCTGGACGCCAAGAGGCAGCTGGAGAACTCCGGCGTGCGGATCCTGGGGGCTGTGCTGAATAAGGTGAAGATGGAAGGCTCCCGCTACGGTCATTACTATGGCAAGTATTACGGGAACTATTACGGCCACTATGCCGGTTCGGATGATTCCGATACAGGCAAGAAGGAGAGCGGTTCATGACTGCTAAGAAGATGGTCAGTCTTGTGCTTGCAGGAGCGATTCTCGCAGGCAGTGTCTGCGGAGCGGGGTACATGGTCCTGAAGAAGGATCAGAAGAAGACCTATTACGCTGCGGCTGAGACAGAGGAGTCCTGGTTCTCGGATTCAGAGACCGAGGAAAACTTCGACTTCGGACTGAATGAGTACTGGATCGATATCAACGACCTGGAGTACACCGTCAAGGATCAGCTGAAGACTTACCTGTTCATCGGAACGGATCACAGCGGCAACGAGCAGGCCAAGGACGAGACCTATCAGGGCTCCATGGCGGACTTTCTGCTGCTGGCCATCCTGAACAAGACGAAGAAGACTTACGGGTTCATCCAGATCAACCGCGATACCGTCACGAATGTGTACCTGATGGATCAGGAAGGTCAGGTCTATGGGAATTCCGATGAGCAGATCTGCACAGCCCACTGGTATGGCGGAAGCAGGCAGCAGAGTTGCCTGAACACCTGTGAAGCAGTATCGGAACTTCTGGGTGAGCTGGTGATCGACGGATACTACTCAGTTGGGATGGATGAGATCGCACAACTGAATCATGTGATCGGTGGGGCAACAGTTACCATCGAAGATGACTTCTCCGAGGTGGATCCGAGCCTGAAGATGGGGCAGACCATCACCCTGACCGATGAGCAGGCACACAATTACCTGCAGGGACGCATGGATGTTGGGGACGG
>OMSN01000326.1 GCA_900313765.1 uncultured Eubacteriales bacterium | reverse complement strand
GATCGTGGCGGCGCTCTGCGCAGGGGCGGTCTATGCGGCCAGGGGATCGCTGATCAAGATGTTCTCGCATGTGTATCCGACCTACCTGGAGCAGCAGGCACAGGCAGCGGCGGAAGAGGCAGCTGCCAAACAGGCGGCAGAAGAGGCCGCACATGAGATATTGAAGGAAGAGCTGGCACCAGCCGAGGAACCGGCAGCAGAGTCTGCACCAGCCGAGGAACCCGCCGCAGAACCGGCTCCGACGCCCTACGGCGATGAGACCGCCCGCAAGATGGACGATCTCAACGGCAGAGTTTCGGTGTGGATGACAGCGATCAAGATCATTCGGTCTTCGAAGGATCATTTTCTGTTCGGAGTTTCGCCCGTCTTTGTCAAAACGCAGCTGGAGAAAGTCAGCGGCTTTGACCGGTCGATCCCGCATGCGCACAACGGGATCCTGCAGGTGGGCGTAGGAATCGGAGCACCGGCAATGCTGATGTTCCTGCTCTTTGAGCTCGCGATCATTGTGCGGTGCCTGATCATTGTGTTCAGGGGATGGGGGACTCCCTTCCGGTACTCCTGGGTCATTCCGGTGATCCTGATGGGGATACTGGTCATAGAGCTGGTGGAGTCCATGCTCTTTGCGATGCAGAGGGTGAATTTGCCGGTCTTCTATGTTTTGGCAGGATGGACGGTCTCTGTGACGAGAGAGATTAGCAATAAAAAGAAGAGGTAGTAACATGGGACAGATTGAAGTGATTCGCAACGTGGATGGCATCGAAGGATTATGTGTGATCAATCTCACAGTTCATGGAGACAGCCGCGGATATTTCATGGAAACATATAATGAGAATGACATGAAGGAAAACGGCATTGACATTCGCTTCGTGCAGGACAATCAGAGCCGCAGCGTCAAGGGCGTGCTTCGCGGGCTTCACTTCCAGAAGCAGTTTCCGCAGACCAAGCTCGTAAGAGTGATCAGGGGCACGGTGTATGATGTTGCCGTCGATCTGAGAAAAGACAGCGCTACCTACGGCCGCTATCACGGAGAGATCCTCTCGGAGGAAAACAAGAAGCAGTTTCTGATCCCCAGAGGATTCGCCCACGGATTCCTTGTCCTTTCGGATGTGGCGGAATTCTGCTACAAATGCGATGACTTCTATCACCCCAATGACGAGGGCGGACTTGCCTGGAACGACCCGGAACTCGGGATCAAGTGGCCGGAAGTGGTAGGAGACTATCCGGGCAGCGCTTACGCCGGAGAATACACACTTTCGGACGGAACGCCTCTTAACCTGAGCGAGAAGGACCAGAATTGGCTCGGGATCAAGGATACCTTTACTTTTTAATATTTTGATCGATCGATCGGAAGGCTAATGGCCGGAAAGGAAAGAAATGAAAGGAATTATACTCGCAGGAGGATCTGGAACCAGGCTGTATCCGCTCACAATGGTGACGTCCAAGCAGCTGCTGCCCATCTATGACAAACCCATGATCTATTATCCTCTGTCGGTGCTCATGAATGCGGGAATCAGGGACATCCTGGTGATCTCCACTCCGCAGGACCTTCCGAGATTTGAGATACTTCTCGGCAACGGGCATCAATTCGGAATCAACTTGTCCTATAAATCACAGCCGAGTCCCGACGGACTGGCCCAGGCCTTTATCATCGGCGAAGAGTTCATCGGAGACGACTGTGTCGCGATGGTCCTTGGTGACAACATTTTCGCAGGCCATGGACTGAAGAAGAGGCTGAAAGCAGCCGTCGAGAATGCGGAATCCGGCAAGGGAGCAACCGTATTCGGCTACTACGTCGATGATCCGGAGAGGTTCGGAATCGTGGAATTCGACAAGAACGGCCATGTGGTCAGCATCGAAGAGAAGCCCGAGCACCCCAAGAGCAACTACTGCGTCACCGGTCTCTACTTCTACGACAACGATGTCGTCAAACATGCCAAAGAATTGAAACCCTCAGCCCGCGGCGAATATGAGATCACAGACCTGAACCGGATCTATCTGGAAAAGGATAAGCTGAATGTAGAGCTTCTGGGTCAGGGATTCACATGGCTTGACACAGGAACCCACGAGAGCCTTGTAGACGCAACAGTGTTCGTGCAGACAGTGGAGCAGCACCAGCACAGAAAGATCGGCTGCCTCGAAGAAATTGCCTATCTGAACGGCTGGATCGGCAAAGAGGATGTGCTCAAGATCTATGAAGTGATGAAGAAGAACCAGTACGGACAGTATTTGCTTGATGTAATAAACGGGAAGTATATGGACGAGCTGAGATAATTTGTTGGA
>OMSN01000145.1 GCA_900313765.1 uncultured Eubacteriales bacterium | reverse complement strand
CAGCTTTCTTACGACTATGACGAGAATGACAAGGACTTTTTCAAGAAGATGGAGCACATTCCCTACCGGATCATTCCGGGGGAGGAATCAACGTACAGGGACAGTGTCTTCCTTGAGAGAGCGATCGTAAATGAGCGGATGCGTCTTGCAATGGGGCTTCCTGTGCGCAAGGCCAATGAGCATGCGCCTGTCTCGGACGGGGCTGCTGACTGCATCATTCCGGAGAAGTACTATGAACCGCCGCTGGTCAACATCATCAAGTTCGCATGCCACAAGTGCCCGGACAATGTTGTCCATGTGACGGACGCCTGCCAGGGCTGCCTGTCGCATCCCTGTCAGATCGTTTGCCCGAAGAATGCGATCTCCTTCAAAGACGGCAGATCTGTCATCGATCAGAGCAAATGCGTCAAGTGCGGCAAATGCATTGAGGCCTGCCCGTACCACGCGATCCTGCGCCAGGAGAGGCCCTGTGTGAAGGCCTGCGGAGCAGGGGCGATCGGATCGGATGAATACGGGCGCGCTGAGATCAATCAGGAGAAATGTGTCTCCTGCGGGATGTGCCTTGCGAACTGCCCCTTCGGAGCCATCGCTGATAAGGCGCAGATCTTCCAGGTCATTCAGGCCATGAAGGAAGGCATCCCGGTCTACGCGGCAATGGCACCCGCGATCACAGGACAGTTCGGGCCTAAATGCACGCCGGAGAAGATCCGCTCTGCCATGAAGGCGATCGGATTCCACGATGCAGTGGAAGTTGCCATCGGCGCCGACCTGTGCGCCATTCAGGAGGCAAGAGATTTTGTGGAGGAAGTCCCGGAGAAGCTTCCGTGGATGGGCACTTCCTGTTGTCCTTCCTGGTCTGCTTTTGCGAAGAAACTTCTCCCGGACAAGGCAGAGTGCATCTCCATGGCACTTACGCCGATGGTCCTCACCGGCCGTCTTCTCAAGAAAGCGCACCCGGGCTGCAAGGTTGTATTTATCGGCCCGTGCGTGGCGAAGAAGCTGGAGGCGAGCCGCCGAAGCGTGCGGTCCGATGTGGACTTTGTACTGACTTTCGAGGAAGTGCTCGGCATGCTGCAGGCAAAAAACGTTGATTTCGATCAGCTGGAGGATACAGATCCGATGCACGGCGCCAGCGGAGACGGACGCGCCTTTGCGATCAGCGGGCAGGTAGCCCAGGCAGTTGTCAATGTGATCAAAGAGCGTTATCCGGAGCGCGGAGACGTGAAAGTCATGGCCGCGGACGGTCTGGCTGAGTGCAAGAAGATGCTCCTGGCAGCGAAGGCCGGCAAGTACAATGGATATCTTCTGGAGGGCATGGCCTGCCCCGGCGGCTGTGTAGCCGGCGCGGGAACCGTACAGCCTGTCAATAAGACAGCCTCTGCGATCCATAAGCATCAGAAATGGAAGAGTAATAAAAAAGGGAGGGAGTCATATGTCTGAGAGCAAAATGATTACAGCAGGTTATATATCCATGGACATCACTCCTGCATTTCCCATGGAATATTACCAGGGGCGGACACTGGAGGAAGTGATCCGGCCGGGCAAACTCCGGGAGGTAGGCCGTGCGGATGCATCCCCGGGAGGCTGTGTATCCAATACCGGCCTTGCCATGTTTGTCCTGGGAGCGGATGTGTCCCTGGTGGCGAAGGTCGGAGATGACGCCTTCGGCCATATGATTGCAGGCAACTACAGAAATCGCGGGGCTTCTCCCGAGTTCATCATATCGAAGGATGACGAAACGTCCTATACGATTGTTATATCTGTTCCGGGGAGCGACCGCTGTTTCCTGGTCGATCCAGGCGCGAATGACCATTTTTATCCGGAAGATCTGGATATGGAGAAGGTTGCAGCCAGGCAGTATTTCCATTTCGGCTATCCGGCGCTGATGCGCTCCATCTATCAGGACGGCGGTGTGCGGCTTGCCGGAATGTACCGCTCCATGCAGGAGACCGGTCTGATCACCAGCCTGGACATGGCGATGCCGGATGCAGGTTCGGACTCAGGAAAAGCCGACTGGGAAGGGCTGCTCAAAAAGACCCTGCCTTATGTGGACTTCTTCGTGCCAAGCATCGAAGAGCTGGGGTTCATGCTCGACCGGGAGCGCTATGAGTACTGGCAGAGAAAGACAAAGGAGACAGGAAAAGATATCTGCATGACCCTGTCGCTGAAGGATGATGTCCGCCCGCTGGCGCGCAAGGCGCTGGATATGGGCTGTGGAAGCATCCTTCTCAAGTGTGGTGCAGCGGGCATGTATTTCCTCTCCTCCCCGGAGGACCATATGCTCTCCATTGCTGAGCGGATGCGTGCCCATGCCAGGGAATGCAATCCGGAGCAGGCCGACGCTGCAGAGGGTGTCTATACCGGTATCGGATGGGGAGACAGGGATCTCTTCCAGGACAGCTTCAAGCCGGACCGGATCCTGTCAGGCACGGGCGCCGGTGATACCGCGATCGCAGGATTCCTGTACGGGATCAGCCATGGAATGGATCCGGAGACCTGTCTGAAGATCGCGGCAGGATGCGGCTCCATGTGCATCACACAGTACGACTCTCTGTCCGGACTTCTGCCGATCCCGGAACTGATGAAGCGGATCGAATCCGGGTGGGAGCTGCAGCATTTTATTCAGGAATAAGCGCTGCCCTGCGTCTCATATGGTTCTGGGCGCGGGAGCGGCAGTGGAACTGACATCGCGGCAGACGGCATCCGGCAAGGTGCTGTCTGCTTTTTTAGCTATCGTTGTGCCCCGGAGGCGCAGTATATGAATCGTTTGAATCTGGAACATATTGGAAAAACATACGGGACGAAGGATCTGTTCCATGACGTCACGCTGGGGATTGATTCCGGAGAGAGGATCGGTCTGATCGGAGTAAACGGGACCGGCAAGTCCACGCTTCTGAAGATCGTGGCCGGCATCGTGGAGAGCGATGAGGGGCAGGTGATCTGCGGGCGGGATGTCACCATCTCGTATCTGGCGCAGAACCCGGAGTACCCGGAGGATGAGACGGTCCTTGGCGCGGTCATGCCGGGGAGGCGAAGCGGAACCGAGGAGGAAGCCCAGGCGCGTTCCATGCTGAACCGCCTGGGGATGACAGATCATGATGCCCTGATGGGAACGCTGTCCGGCGGCCAGCGCAAGAGAGTTGCCCTGGCGCAGACCCTGTTGTCCGAAGCGGAACTGCTGATCCTGGATGAGCCCACCAACCATCTGGACCAGGACATGATCCTGTGGCTGGAGGACTGGCTTCTGAAGTTCAAGGGGGAGCTGCTCCTGGTCACGCACGACCGGTATTTTCTGGACCGGGTCACCACGAGGATCGCGGAGCTGGACCGGGGAGACCTGTATACCTATGAGGGCAATTATGAGACCTATCTGGAGAAGAAGGCGGAGCGGCTGGAGCAGGAGGCAAGGGGCCAGCATAAGAGAGAGAATCTGATGCGCACCGAGCTTGCCTGGATCCGGCGCGGAGCGCAGGCAAGGTCGACCAAGCAGCAGGCAAGGATCCACCGGTTTGAGGATCTTCAGGAGGCATCCCGCCAGGCACGAAGGAGGCTGGAGCAGAGCACCCTGACCATGGGCTCCGTGACATCGCGCCTGGGGAAGAAGACGCTGGAGCTGGAACACATCCATAAAGCCTTCGGCCGGAAGGTGGTGGTCGATGATTTCAGCTATATCTTCCTTCGGGATGACCGGATCGGGATCATCGGTCCCAACGGCTGCGGCAAATCCACCCTGATGAATATCATAGCGGGGGTTCTGGAGCCGGACAGCGGCAGCGTCGTCGCGGGAGAGACCGTGCGCATCGGTTATTTCCGCCAGGAGAGCGTCATGCCCGACGAGACGCAGACGGTCCTTGAATATGTGAAGAATATCGGAGAGTATGTCCGTACGACAGATGGCCTGATCACGGCTTCGCAGATGTGCGAGAAGTTCCTGTTCGATCCCAGGATGCAGTGGGCGAAGATCAGCGCGCTGTCCGGAGGCGAGAGACGGCGCCTGTATCTTCTGTCTGTTCTGATGACCCAGCCCAATGTGCTGCTCCTGGATGAGCCAACCAACGATCTGGACATCGAGACGCTGGAGATCCTGGAAGACTACCTGGATCATTTCCTCGGAATCGTGATCACGGTATCCCACGACCGGTATTTCCTCGACCGTATCGTGAGCCGCATATTTGCCTTTGAAGAAGGCGGCGAATGGAAGCAGTACGAAGGCGGCTTCACCGACTACTATGAGAAGCGCCGGGAAGAAGCGGCGTCAGGAGCTGACGCTGCAGGCCGCGCAGGCATGGCTGCGGGCGGATCCTCCGGAGGCAATCCGACTGCCGCGCAGCAGTACGCACAGCAGAAGAGTGCCTCGCGCAGAAAAAAGATGTCCTACAGGGAACAGCAGGAGTATGATCATATCGATGAAGAGATCGCGGCCCTGGAGGAGCGGATCCGTGAGCTGGATGCCCAGATCCTGGAATGCGCGACGCAGTATACGAAGCTGGAGGAGCTGACAAAACAGAAGGAAGAGGTGCAGGACCAGCTGTCCGCCAAGGAAGAGCGCTGGCTGATCCTCAATGAACTTGCGGAGGAGATCGCGGCACAGACATGACAAAGATTGACCTAATCACCGGATTCCTGGGATCCGGCAAGACAACGTTTCTGAAGCTGTACGCGGGATGGCTGCTGGATCAGGGACTAAGGATCGGGATCATTGAAAATGACTTTGGAGCCGTCAATGTGGATATGCTGCTTCTCCACGATCTGGAGATGCGCGGCGCATCCACGGAGATGGTGATCGGGGGCGATATCGACTGCTACCGCAGAAGGTTCAGGACGAAGCTGATCGCGCTCGGCATGCAGGGATATGACCGGGTGCTGATCGAACCATCCGGAATCTATGATGTGGATGAATTCTTTGACGCTCTGTATGAAGAGCCTCTGAGCCGCTGGTACGAGATCGGCAATGTGATCGCCGTAGCGGACGCGAAGCTGGAGGAGGATCTGTCCAGAGACGCAGACTATCTCCTGGTATCTCAGCTGGCGGACGCAGGCAGGGTCGTACTGTCCAGGACCCAGGAGGCTGCGCCGGAGCAGATCAGCCGCACGATTGCCCATATCAACCGGGCGATGGAACAGTTTGGCTGCCGCAGAAGGTTCGGGGGAGAAGTCATCGCCAGGGACTGGAAGGACCTGACGGACGAGGACTTCCGGGATCTTGCAGGGTGCGGATACCGGGCGGAGGACCATATCAAGCTGCAGGTCGTCCGGGAAGGCGGATTCGGCTCTCTGTACTATATGGATCTTGCCATGACGCCTGCGACACTGACGGAAACCGCACGAAAGCTGCTGGAGGATCCGGACTGCGGCAGCATCTTCCGGATCAAGGGATTCCTGCCGGACGGCGATGCATGGTTTGAGATCAATGCCAGCCACGACGGGATCCGGACCGGGCAGACCGGACAGGGCCAGAATGTGGTGATCCTGGTCGGCGAGAATCTGAAGAAAGACCGGATCGATTCTTATTTTCCTGAAACAGAGATGAAAGGGTGAGTACACGATGAAGACAACACTTTATGACGGCGCGCCGGAGAAGGCAAATGACCGGCCGGACCTTCCGGAAGGACGCCCGGACCAGGAGATGCGTACATACAGATTCCTTACCAAGGCGGGGATCACCTTCAAGCGGGCAGACCATGACCGCGCGGAGACGATGGAGGACTGCCAGAGGATCGAGAAGGTTCTGAAGGCGCCCATCTGCAAGAACGTGTTTCTGTGCAACCGGCAGAAGACGAACTTCTATCTGTTGCTCATGCCGGGGGACAAGCCGTTCAAGACAAAAGAGATCACGAAACAGATCGGATCGGCAAGGCTCTCATTTGGCCCGGAAGAGTATATGTGGGAGTATATGAACTGCCTGCAGGGAAGTGCCAGTGTGCTCGGGCTGATGAATGACACGGAAGGACATGTGCGCCTGCTGGTGGATGAAGACCTGAAGAAGAATCCCTATATCGGCGC
>OMSN01000142.1 GCA_900313765.1 uncultured Eubacteriales bacterium | reverse complement strand
TGGCGGTGAGATGTCCGTCTTCTCCTCCTGCGTGGGCTGCGTCCAGATCAAGGTTTGTTCCCTTCGGTAGGACAACGATCACACGGAAGCCGTTGTCTCCGGTATTGCACGGTGCATAGTGCAGTGAAGTCGCGAAGACCTCAACCGCTACGCCCTTCGGGCAGTGGAAGATCTTGCAGGTAGATGTGTCAAATGTATATTCGTCTGTCACATCCGCCTGGCGCCCCAGGATCAGATAGAAATCCGTCGATCCGACGTTGACCTCGGAACTTCTGTGATACTCCAGAGCATTCAGCTTATGGTTATGTCCGTTGCAATAGCCGATCTGGACCGGCAGTTCTCCGTAGACGACTCTCTGAATCTCTTCACAGATCGGAAGCTTCTCAAGTTCCGGATCTCCGGCTACATAGATCACATCATCCGGGCAGGGGGTCTTCTCGAGCCCCTCCAGAAGCGGGGCAAAATCGATCCCTTTGACAATTCTTCCATACTCTCTGAATTCAGGATCTGTTACCTGATAGATCTGCATAACTGTTCCTCCATTCTGCTGCATGGCAGATCCCGCTGTGTCACTGGATCTGCGGGAAGACTTCCTTCAGTGCCGGATAGATCTTCCTGAACTGCTGGTATCTCTTCTCATACTTCGCGGTAAGATCCGGATCCGGATCCTCATACCCTGTGACCTTCACGATCTTCTCGCATGCAGTCTTCACATCCGGATACTCTCCGCATGCGACCGCAGCCAGCATCGCGCCGCCCATGGACGGTCCTTCTTCACTCTTGGGGAACTCCAGGCGGATTCCCAGGATATTGCAGACCATTTTGCGCCACAGCGGGCTCTTCGCTCCGCCGCCGACGATAGTGCTCTTCTTCACGTCGATCCCCAGAGACTTCGCAACTTCAAGGGAATCTCTGAGTCCAAACGCAACGCCTTCCAGCACGGCCTGCGTCATGTCTGTCCTGGTGGTATCCATCGTCATGCCGACAAAGGTTCCTCTTGCCAGCGGATCGTTCAGCGGGCTTCTCTCTCCCATCAGATACGGCAGATAGAACACATGGTTCTCACCCAGTTTTTCATCCGTGATGCCTTCCTGCTCCGCTGCGTAATCCTTCGTGTGAAGGATCTCTTCATTCCACCACTTATTGCAGCTGGCAGCCGACAGCATGCAGCCCATCAGATGGTAATTGCCGTCAGAGTGGGCAAAGCTGTGAAGCGCGGTCTGTCCCTTCGTGCTGACAAAATGGTCTGCGGAAATGAACAGAGTTCCGGAGGTTCCCAGGGAAATGTTGCACTTTCCTTCCCCTACCGTACCGGTTCCGACCGCTGATGCCGCATTGTCGCCGCCGCCTGCCGCGACAACCACATGATCACTCAGTCCCAGTTCCTGTGCGATCTCGCTCTTTACAACCCCGACCTTCTCATAACTCTCATACAGCTTCGGGAGCTTGTCCGGTGTGATGCCGCAGATCCGGCACATTTCCTCAGACCAGCACTTGCCGCTGACATCCAGGAGCAGCATGCCGGACGCATCGGAATAGTCGGTGCAGAAGGTTCCGGTCAGTCTGTATGCCAGATAATCCTTCGGAAGCATGATCTTCTCGATCTTCTCAAAGTTCTCCGGCTCATTATTCTTCACCCAGAGAATCTTCGGGGCAGTGAACCCTGCATACGCGATGTTCGCGGTATATTTCTCAAGAACATCCTTCCCTATCTCCTGATTCAGGTAATCGGTCTCCTTCGTCGTTCTTCCATCATTCCAGAGGATCGCCGGACGGATCACGTTGTCATCCTTATCCAGGATCACAAGTCCATGCATCTGACCGCCGAATGAGATGCCGGCGACCTGGCTCTTATCCTGCCCTTCCAGCAGTTCCTTCAGTCCGGCAACGGACTGCTCATACCAGTCGAGCGGATTCTGCTCTGACCAGCCCGGATGCGGGAATGACAGTGCATACTCTTTAGAAACGATCTTGACGATCTCACCCTCAGAGTCCATCAGCAGAAGCTTGACAGCAGAGGTGCCGAGATCTATTCCGACATAAAGCATTGTATGCTCCTTTCTATACCTCTATTTGTTTAAACACTGGCAACCTAGAATAATTTTAAATCAAATAAAAATCCTTTTCAATGCGTTCAACGAAAAACAGCAATAATTGAATAGTACACCGCAAAAAATTAAGGGCACCTTCCCTGTCAGGAAGATGCCCTCTGCATCCTGTATATCTGTAATGTCTTATATGCTCAGATTCCGGAGAGAATCGTTCAGTTCCAGTTCCCTCTGTGCATTGTTCTCTTCAATCATCGCACTCTGCTGCGGTATGATGATCGGCAGTGCCTGCGTGATGTTCTCAATCACAAGATGCCTGTGATTGCCGCCGAATTCACCGTCCTTCGTCCAGGCGACGTCCTCGTCAAACCAGATCTCCAGACGGGAGGTCTTGAACGTGATAATGTTTTTGTTATCCGCCCCGCTCACAAGAGCCGTCAGAACCGCCGGAAGTTCTACTGCTGCGATCTGCGGCATGCGGATCAGCGTTACCTCGAACACCCCGTCATTCAGTGTTACATCAGGACCTGTGATCCCTTTGAAACCTCCGACCGAATTGGAATTGGTAATCATTCCAAGCATGAACTCGCCCGTACCGGAGCTTTCCCGGCTCTCGTAATGCATATGGTGCGACTTGATGCTTGTGAGACTCTGCATGCCGCGGACGATATATGCCATGTGCCCCAGCATGTTCTTCATATCCTGAGGGGTGTCGTATGATACATTCACAAACGCTCCGAATGCTGCCACATAGACGAAATAACTGTCATTCATCCGGCCGATATCGCAGGCGAAGATGTCTCCGTTCATGACCGCGCGCGCAGCCCTGCGCATCTGCATGGGAATTCCCAGGCTGGATGCATAGTCATTGGTCGATCCGGCCGGAATATATCCCAGCGGACGGCTGAGACGCCCGGTCTGCATGCCGGTCACAACTTCATCCAGTGTGCCGTCTCCTCCGGAGCACACGATCATGTCAAATGAATCCCCGCACTCCTGAACGACTCTGGTGGCATCCTTCTCTCCCGTAGTCGGATGAACGACCACCTCATACCCATTTCCGGAGAACTCTTCCAGAATATAGGACAGGGTATTCCTGATCATGCCTTTGCCAGCCATCGGATTATATATAAACAGTAGTCTCTTCATGAAACAGTCATCTCCGGATGTTTTAATAATCCATAAGCAGCTGTATCACCTGTTTTCCTTATTTCGAAGCCGCCTCTGCCTCACGCTGCTCCTTCGGTTTCCAGCCCTTATAGTTCTCGTAGCGGTGCTCCTTATGCTCTGTCGCGTTCCAGAGCTTGTCCGCCACCGGTTTCCATGCCTTCGCATAGGGGACGCATTTTGCACACAGATGCTCTGCGCTCTCGGGAGACTGCAGGTCTGTGGAATGCGCGCCGGACTTCTTCACCATGTCTACCAGGATTCCCGGGTTCTCCAGCATCGGGCAGGGACGGAGCATATTCTTGTTGAACGGCTGACGGTTGCGGTATTCCTGGAACAGCGGCTGCTGCAGGCACTCCAGCACCGTATTCTGATGGATATTGGCACCGGAATAATGGATGAATACGCAGGGCTCTGCATCTCCATTGGGGTTGATGTGGAAGTAGTTTCTTCCTCCGGCTATGCAGCCGCCGACAAATTCGCCGTCGTTCTGGAAATCCATGACATAGATCTGCTTGCCGCCTTTGCGGGCACGAACCTCGCGGATCCTGTGGTAGATATACTCACGCTGCTCGGGGCTCGGCATCAGTTCCGGATGTGCATCCATGCCAACAGGCATCAGATGGAAGTACCAGCTGAAACGGACTCCCTTCTCGATCTCCATGTCATAGAACTCATCACTGGTGACTGTCTCCAGGTTTGCAGCCGTGTAGGCGATCGAAGTGCCGAACAGGCAGCCGTGTGCCCGCAGGACATCCATGGCATGCATGACACGGCCGAACACACCCTCACCACGGCGAAGGTCATTTACCTCGGAGAAGCCTTCCAGAGAGATCGAGAAGCTGAGGTTGCCGACCTTGCGGACCTCCTCTGCAAACTCGTCATCGATCAGGGTGCCATTTGTATAGGCATGAAACGCGCAGTCATTGTGCTTCTTGCACAGTGCAATGATGTCTTTTCTGCGCACCAGCGGCTCACCGCCCGTGAACATGTAGAAATACACACCCAGCTCTTTACCCTGTGTGACGACCCTGTCCAGATCCTCATAGCTCAGGTTCAGACGGTTGCCGTACTCTGCAGCCCAGCATCCGACGCAGTGAAGATTGCAGGCACTGGTGGGATCCATCAGGATCAGCCACGGAATATTGCAGTCGTACTTCTCACGGTTTGCACGGATCGTCTTCGTTCCGTGGAACATAGCCTCAAAGCCCAGGTTCAGCAGTGTCATCTTCAGAACATGCGGATCCAGCTCATCGATCAGCCGGTTCAGATACTGATTCCATTTCTCATTGGGATCCGTCATCATCGCGCGGACTCTCGCATAAGACTCTTCGGAGAACATATTGCCGACATACTTTTCGACAATATCGACAAGCTGCAGCATCCCCTTCTCCCTGTCCTTGTAGATCCGGTGAAGCATCACGTCGATTGCCTTGGAAAAGGCAAGCCTCGCCATCTTATGTGTAAAATCAGCCATAACAAAACCTCCTGTTGCAT